>JAOPWG010000475.1 GCA_025965775.1 Modestobacter sp.
CCGGGCTCGGCGCCGACCTGGTCGACCCGCGCACCGGCCGGCCGGCCCCGGCGGCCGACGTCCTGCGGGCCCTGGTCGATCACGTGCGGCCCGCGCTGGCCGCCGCCGGCGACGAGCAGCTGGTCACCGCGGGGGTGGCCGACGTGCTGCGCCGTGGCACCGGTGCGGTGCTGCAGCGCTCGGTGTACGCCGGGACCGGTGACCTGGCGGCCGTCGTCCGGGCGGCCGTGGCCGCCACGCACGCGGACCGCTGACCGCCGCAGCCGCCGCGGGATCGTTGCGTACCCCACCCTTCCGGCCGCCCGTTAGGGTCCGCTCATGCACACCGCGAGCTGGCACGACGTCGTGCGCCGTGACCTCTTCGGACCGCACCCGGACCCCCGGGACCGGCCCTAC
Source organism: Modestobacter sp. (assembly GCA_025965775.1). Classification (GTDB taxonomy): domain Bacteria; phylum Actinomycetota; class Actinomycetes; order Mycobacteriales; family Geodermatophilaceae; genus Modestobacter. The sequence continues at coordinate 397 of JAOPWG010000475.1, forward strand.
CGGTTCGTCATCCGGCTGGCGCTGGTCGTCTTCCGGCTCTTCCGCTTCCGCTTCGACGTGCGGGGCCAGGAACACGTGCCCGCGACCGGCGGCGCCATCGTGTGCAGCAACCACGTCAGTTACTTCGACTTCACCTTCCTCGGCCTGGGGGCGCTGCCCCAGCACCGGCTGGTGCGGTTCATGGCCAAGTCCTCGGTGTTCTCGCACTGGTTCGCCGGGCCGTTCATGCGGGCCATGCAGCACATCCCGGTCGACCGCAGAGCGGGGGCGTCGGCGTTCGAGGCGGCCGTCCGGGCGCTGAAGGACGGCCAGGTGATCGGGGTGTTCCCCGAGGCGACGATCAGCAGCTCCTTCACCGTCAAGGACCTCAAGGCCGGTGCCGCCCGGATGGCCGTCGACGCCGGGGTGCCGATCCTGCCGGCGGCCGTGTACGGCGGGCACCGGATCGCCACGAAGAACCACAAGGTGGTGCTCCGGCGCGACGTCCCGGTCACGGTGATCATCGGCGAGCCGCTCGTGCCCGAGCCGGGGGAGAAGGTGCAGGCCCTGCTGCGCCGCACCCGCGCGGCCATGGAGGCGCTGCTGGACGAGGCGCAGCGCACCTACCCCGACCGGCCGGCCGGCGACGACGACCGCTGGTGGGTGCCCGCCCACCTCGGCGGCACGGCGCCGACCCGGGAGGAGGCCGACCGACTCGACGCCGCCGACGCCGCCGGCCACGGCGTCAAGGCCAAGCGGCCGCACCCGCTGAAGCGCTTGACCGGCCGGGTCACCCGCCGCCTGGGCCGCTGACGCCGCAGCTCACCGGCGCCGCCCCGACACCTGGTCCAACGACATCGGCGCGACCAGCTCCCGGTCGTCGTCCCGGGACCACCAGGCGCCGGTCGCGCGCCGCTCGGCCCGGGTGGTGAACCGGTACCGCATCAGGCGGGCCCGCACGTACGCCGGCCGCTGGTTCCCGAACGGCGCCGAGCGCAGCAGCCGCAGCGTGGGCCGGTCGGCGAGCAGCAGCTTGCCGAGGAAGGAAACCAGCCAGCCCCGGCCGTAGCCGGGGGAGATCGCCACGAACCACAGCAGCCAGTCCAGCCGCAGGTGGTACGGGGCGACCTGCGGCGGACGGCGGTACGGGTCGCCGGGCTTGCCACGGAACTCGTACTCCCGCCACACCGTGTCCGGGCCGGGGGAGAGGTCGTCGGTGGCCTGGACGATCACCTCCCGGCGGACCCTGGTCACCGAGCCGAATGCGCCGTAGCTGTTCACCAGCCTCAGCCGGGTGAAGCTGGCGTTCATCACCTGCTGCCGGGACAGCATGTTGCGCACCGGCCACCAGCTGAGCACCGCGACCAGCACGGTGAGGACGACGACCACGCCGGTGAACCAGGTGGGCGAGGACAGCTGCGCGGGCGGGCGGATCGGCAGCACGGCGGCGTACCAGCTTCCGTCGACCACCGACAGCGCGATGACCAGGGTCAGCAGGTTCAGCCAGGCGAAGTTGCCACTCAGCAGCAGGTAGCCCTGGGTCACCACCATCACCAACGCGGCGACGCATGCGACCGGCTGCGGGGCGAACAGGCCGAAGACGACGACGAGCTGGGTGGCGTGGTTGGCCAGCGTCTCCACCGTGTGCAGCCGCGGGCTGAGGTGGTGGAACCACCAGCTCGCCGGGTTGGGCATCGGCTGGGTCTCGTGGTGGTAGGCCAGGCAGGTCAGATCCCGCCAGCAGCGGTCCCCGCGCATCTTGATCAGGCCGGCGCCGAACTCCAGCCGGAACAGCAGCCAGCGCAGCAGCCACATCACCAGGGTCGGTGGTGCCACGTGCGCCGGGCCGAGGAAGACGGCCAGGAACCCGGTCTCGACCAGCAGCGTCTCCCAGCCGAAGCCGTACCAGATCTGACCCACGTTGACGATCGACAGGTACAGCGCCCACAGGGCCAGCCACAGCAGCATCCAGCCGGCCAGCGGCAGCCGGTCGGCCAGCCCGCCCAGGGCGGCGGCGGACAGCGCGATGCCGGCCCAGCAGCAGCCGGCGAAGAACCTGTCCGACCAGTGCAGGTGGAACACACTGGGCGCGTCCCGGAGGGTCGCCCGGGCCAGGTACCGCGGCACCGGGGTGAGCCCGTCGCTGCCGATGAGCGGACGGAACTGGCGCAGTGCCGCGAGGAAGGCGATCAGGTAGACCACCGCCAGGCCGCGGGTGAACACCAGCCGGCTCAGCCAGGCGCCGGGGTCGGCGAACCAGTCCATGGCAGCCCTGCTCTCAGTCGGCGCGCTCCGGTGCGGTCAGCCGGAACGCCTCGAGCTCGACGTCGTACCAGCGGCGCAGCCGGCCCAGCGGCGTCATGCCCAGCCGCCGGCAGACCGCCAGCGATGCCTCGTTGCCCGGGCGGACCACGGCGTAGACCTCCGGCAGCCCGGCGTCGAAGCCGCGGTCCACGACCGCCCGGGCCGCCTCCGTGGCGTACCCGTGCCCCCAGCTGTCCGGGTGCAGGTGCCAGCCGACCTCGATCTCGCCGACGCCTGAGGGCAGCGGCTTGAACAGCACCGTGCCGGCGGGCGCGCTCCCGTCGAGGGGTTCGATCGCCCAGCAGCCGTGCAGGTCGTTGAGCTCGTGCACCGTCGCCCAGCGCTGCACCAGTTCGGCCGCCGGCACCGTCGGCGGGCCGCCCAGCCAGCGGGTGACCTCGGCGCGGCCGTAGAGGTCGGTGAGCCGGTCCAGGTCGCCGGCCCGCGCCGTCCAGGGCCGCAGGCGCAGCCGGCCGGTGCGCAGCAGTTCCACCCGTGCTGGCTACCGCCGTCGCGACGGCGGGAAACACCCGCGCGGGCGGGGCGGTCAGCCGGCGGGCACCAGCTCCGTGCGCAGTGCCCGCTGCCCGGTCCACCACGCCTGACCCGCGGCCGGCAGGGTGGTGATCGGGTCGTAGTAGACGTAGCGGCGGTCCAGCGCCTCCTCGTCGGCGCACTCGATGCCGGTCCGGTAGTTCTTGGTCCAGTAGCTGATGCCGCGCTCGCGGTCGTATTCGGCGACCTGGTGCACCCAGCGCTTCCCGACGTAGGGCACGTCGCAGACGATCCGGGGGGTGGCGAAGCCGGGCAGGTAGCCCATGATGTCGTGCTGCAGCGTCTGCGCCGTCGCGAGGGAGACCCGCCAGTGCTCGGCGCTGGGGATCATGTCGCACATGTAGAAGTAGTAGGGCGTGATCGAGGCGCCGTCGACGAGCGCGAAGCAGAGGTCCAGCAGCTGCCCGGCGGTGGCGTTGACCCCCTCCAGCAGCACCCCCTGGTTGCGGACGTCGCGCACCCCGGCGGCCAGCAGCGCCCGCGCGGCCTCGGCGACCAACGGGGTGACCGACCGGGCTGCGTTGATGTGGGTGTGCACGGCCAGCGAGACGCCCCGGGCCCGGGCGGTGGCCGCCAGCACGCCCATGCCCTGGACCACCTCGGGCTGCAGCCAGTGCTGGGGGAGGCCCATCAGCGCCTTGGACGCCAGCCGGATGTCGCGGACCGACTCGATCTCCAGCAGCCCCCGCACGAAGGCGGCCAGGTTCTTGAACGGCAGGTTGGCCACGTCGCCGCCGGAGACGACGACGTCCCGGACGCCGGGGGTGGCCCGCAGGTACGCCAGCATCGCGGCCTGCCGGTCGACCGGCTTGAGGTCGAACCTCAGTTTGGGGACCGCCGGCGTCGAGGTGCCGACCAGGTCCATCCGGGTGCAGTGCCCGCAGTACTGGGGGCAGGTGGACAGCAGCTCGGCGAGGACCTTGGTGGGGTAGCGGTGGGTGAGCCCCTCGACGGCCCACATCTCGTGCTCGTGCAGCGAGTCCCGGGCGGCGTTGGGGTGGCTGGCCGCGTCACCGGGCAGCCGGTCGGAGGCGACCGGGAGCATGTAGCGGCGCACCGGGTCGGCCAGCATGGCCGCGGTGGTCGGGACGGCGTCGGGCACCATGGTGTTGAGCATCTGCGGCGGCAGCAGCAGCGACATGGTGGCCCGGCCGGCCTGGTCGGCCGCCACGTCGGCATAGAAGGAGCCGTCGAGCAGGTCGCCGTACACGCCGCGCAACTGCCGGAGGTCCTTCACACAGTTCACCCGCTGCCACTGGGCGCTGCGCCACTGGTCCTCGGACACCCCGGCGAACCCCGGCAACCGGCACCAGTCGGGTTCGACCAGGGCTCGGGCGGTGTACTCGTAGGGCTGCTCCAGCACCGGATCTCCTCGCAGGCGGGCTCGACGACGGCGCTCACCCGCCGCGACAGACCGACCCTACGGGAGAAACTTCGGTGAAACGATGGATCGGCGATAGGTTCTCCCGTCATAGGGGGTTCGGGACGAAAGGATGTCGGTGGCCATCAGTGCGTTGCAGCGCAGCCTCGGGGTGCACCGGGTGCTGGAACCGGTGGGCGTGCTGCCCCAGGCCGCCCAGCGGCTCGACGCCGACCCGGCGATCGGCCCGGACGAGGTGCGCATCGCCGTGCACCGGCTCAACCTCGACGCGGCCTCCTACCGGCAACTGTCGGAGGAACACGACGGGGACGGCGACCGGATCCGCGCGGCGGTGCTCGGGATCGTCGAGCGCCGGGGCAAGATGCACAACCCGGTCACCGGCTCCGGCGGCATGTTGATCGGCGTGGTCGACGAGGTAGGCCCCGACTCCCCACTGGGCCTGGAACCGGGCCAGCGCGTGGCCTCCCTGGTCTCCCTGACCCTGACCCCGCTCCGGCTCACCGACGGCCTCACCCGGTGGGACGGACGCAGCGAGCAGGTGCCCACGGCCGGGACGGCGGTGCTCTTCGCCCGCTCCATCGCCGCGGTGCTGCCCGACGACCTGCCGCAGGAGGTCGCGCTCGCCGTCCTCGACGTCTGCGGCGCCCCGGCGGCCACCGAGCGGGTGGTCCACCGGGCCGGTCGCCGGCCCTCGGTCGCCGTACTCGGGGCGGCGGGCAAGTCCGGCTGCCTCAGCCTGGCCGCGGCCCGCGACGCCCGGGCCGGGCGGCTGGTCGGCGTCGTGCGGAACGACCGGGAGGCCGAGGCGCTGCGCGCAGCCGCCCTGGCCGACGACGTCGTCGTCGCCGACGCCACCGACCCGCTGGCCGTGGCCGCCGCGGTCGGCACCCCCGTAGACGTGACCGTGGTCTGCGTCGACGTGCCCGGGGCCGAGCACGGGGCGGTGCTGGCCACGGCCGACGGCGGCACCGTGGTCTTCTTCTCCATGGCGACGTCCTTCCCGGCGGCGGCCCTCGGCGCGGAAGGGATGGCGGCGGACGTGACCATGCTGGTCGGCAACGGGTACACCCCCGGGCACGCCGCCCTGGCCCTCGACCTCTACCGGCGCTCCCGCGGCGTCCGCGCGCTCATCGAGCCCCGGGTACGGGCATGACCGCCGGCCACGGCGGGCTGCTGGTCACCGACGTCACGGTGGGGGACACACCCGGCCGGGCGGTGCACCTGGTGGACGGCGCGATCGCCTGGACGGGCCCGGCCGCCGCGGCCCCCGCGGCGGGCCGCGTGCTCGACGGCGAGGGCTCGCTGCTCACCCCGGCCTTCGTCGACGCCCACGTGCACGCCACCGCCACCGGGCTGGCCCTGACCGGCCTGGCGCTGCACAGCACCGACAGCCTGCGCGCCGCCGTCGCCCGGATCGCCGCCCACGCGGCCGCCCACCCGAGCGGCACCGTGCTCGGCACCGGCTGGGACGAGACCGACTGGCCCGAGGGCCGGGGCCTCACCCGTGCCGACCTGGACGCCGTGGTGGGGGACCGGCCGGCCTACCTCGCCCGGGTCGACGTCCACTCCGCCACCGTCTCCACCGCCCTGCTCGACCGGGTGCCGGGCATCACCGGGCTGCCCGGATACGCGTCGGACGGCCGGTTGCGGCTGGACGCCCACCACGCCGCCCGGCAGGTGGCCTACGGGTCGGTGCCGCCCGACCAGCGCCGGTCCGCGCAGCGGGCCACGCTGCACGCCGCCGCGGCGCTGGGCATCGGCAGCGTGCACGAGATGGCCGGCCCCGAGGTGTCCGGCGCCGAGGATCTCACCGACCTGCTGGAGCTCGCCGCCCTCGAGCCGGGCCCCGCCGTCCTCGGCTACTGGGGGGAGCTCTCCGAGCGGGGCGGCCTGGCGGTGGTCCGCGACCTCGGGCTGGCCGGCGCCGGCGGCGACCTGTTCTGCGACGGCGCGTTCGGGTCGCACACCGCCGCGCTGAGCACCCCCTACACCGACCGCCCGGAGACCGCCGGGGCGCTGCGCTTCGACACCGGCTCGCTGGTCGAGCACCTGCGGGCCTGTACCGCCGCCGGGGTGCAGGCCGGGTTCCACTGCATCGGCGACGCCGCCGTCGAGCAGGTCCTCGCCGCCGTCGGCACCGTCGTGGACGCGCTGGGCCGCGACGCCGTCCGCGCCTGCCGGCACCGGCTGGAGCACGTGGAGATGGTCGGGGACGACGCGATCGACCGGATGCGCCGGTGGGGGATGGTGGCCAGTGTCCAGCCGGCCTTCGACGCCGCCTGGGGCGGGACGGAGGGGATGTACGCCGAGCGGCTGGGCCCCGAGCGCGCCGCCACCTGCAACCCGCTGGCCGACCTGGTCGACGGCGGGGTCGCGGTGGCGATCGGCAGCGACGCCCCGGTCACGCCGCTGGACCCGTGGGGTGGGGTGTACGCCGCCGTCGACCACCGGACGCCCGGCGCCGGGCTCCGCCCCTTCGACGCCTACGACGCCGCCACCCACGGTGGCTGGCACGCCGCGCGCGCCGAGCACCCGGACGGGCCGCTCGCCGTAGGCGCCCCGGCCGCGCTGGCGCTGTGGGCCACCGAGGAGACGCTCTCCGCCGTCCTGGCCCGGCGCGCCCGCCCCACCTGCCGGCTGCTCCTGGTCGCCGGCGAACCGATCGGAGAGCTGCATTGACCGTCACCCTTCGGGCGACACCGCGGCCCGGTGCGACCCCGGTCGGGGTGAGTCGTTTCGTCGCCCCCGGCGGGAGGCCTCCGGCCCCCACACCGGATGCGACTGGGCAGAGGAGGACACCGTGAGCGGGCTGACGCTGGACCCGGTGCTGGTCGCCCGCGCCCGCGAGCTGGCCGCGCGCGCGGCCGCCCCGGTCATCGACCTGGCGAGGACCCACACCACCGTCTCCGTCGAGCGCTCGGTGCTGCGGCTGGCCGGGCTCACCGGCACCGACCCCCTCCTCGGCGACGGGGAGGTGCCGTGGGTGAACCGGGTCGTGGACGCCGTCCGCGAGCAGGTCGGGCTGGAGTCCGGCGTCGCGCTGCCGGTGTGGCACGCGCTGAGCGCAGGACAGGCGCCGTCCCTGGCGGCGCTGGCCGAGCAGGTGGGCGCCGGAACCGCCCGGTTCACCGTGCCCACCGGTGCCGACGCCGAGCGGGCCCAGGAGGCCGCGCGCAGCGCCGTGGGCGCCGGCATCGCCCGGATCGACGCCAACCGCGCCCGCCGGGAGGAGCTCGTGGCCGCCCTGGGGGACCCGCCGCGCCGACCGTGGATCTACCTGATCGTGGCCACCGGGGACATCTACGAGGACATCCCGCAGGCGCAGGCCGCCGCCCGGGCCGGCGCGGACGTCATCGCGGTGATCCGCTCCACCGGCCAGTCGCTGCTGGACTACGTGCCCGAGGGAGCGACCCGCACCGGGTACGCCGGCACCTACGCCACCGGGGAGAACTTCCGGCTGATGCGGGCCGCGCTGGACGAGGTGGGCGCGGAGCTCGGCCGCTACGTCCGGTTGACGAACTACGCCTCGGGGCTGTGCATGCCCGAGATCGCCGTGCTGGCCTGGTTGGAGCGCCTGGACATGATGCTCAACGACGCGATGTACGGGATCCTCTTCCGCGACATCAACCCGCAGCGGACCTTCGTCGACCAGCGGTTCAGCCGGATGGTGCACGCCCGGGCCGGGATCATCATCAACACCGGCGAGGACAACTACCTCACCACCGCCGACGCCGTCGACGAGGCGCACACCGTCACCGTCAGCCAGCTGCTCAACGAGCGGCTGGCCCACGAGGCCGGGCTCGAGGACTGGCAGCTGGGGCTGGGGCACGCCTTCGAGATCGACCCGGACCGGCCGGAGTCCTTCCGGCTGGAGCTGGCGCACGCGCTGCTGGCCCGCGGGCTCTTCCCGGACGCGCCGCTGAAGTGGATGCCGCCCACCAAGCACATGACCGGCGACGTCTTCCGCGGCTACCTGCTGGACGGCTTCTTCAACCTGGCCGGGGCGCTCACCGGCCAGGGCATCCTGCTGGTCGGGATGATGACGGAGGCCGTGGTCACCCCATGGCTGTCCGACCGCGACCTGGCGCTGCGCAACGTGCGCTACGTGCTCGACGCCGCGGGCAACCTGGCCGAGGACTTCGCGCCGCAGCCCGGCGGGTTCATCGACGCCCGCGCACACACGGTGCTCACCGAGGCCGTCGGCCTGCTCGAACGCATCGCCGACCACCCGCAGGGCCTGATCCAGGCCATCGCCGATGGAACCTTCGGCATCACCCGACGGTCCCCGGACGGCGGCAAGGGGCTCGACGGCGTGTTCCGCAAGGGACCCGACCATTACGACCCCGCCCTCGAGCTGCTGTCGAAGGAGCCGGCCGGTGTCTGACGGGAGGGTGATCCGGCCCTACGGGGACACGACCGGTGACGGCATGGTCCAGACGTCGTTCACCCTGCCCGTACCCCCCGGGCCGACGGCGGACGGCGCCGCGCTGCAGCTGGCGAACACGATGGGGATCGAGCCGGCCATGGTGGTGCACAGCCACGGGATCGGCACCGGGTTCACGTTCTTCGTCGTCTACGGCAGCGTGCAGCACCTGGTCGACCTGGCCGCCGTCCACGTGGAGGAGCGGCCCTACCCGCTGCTGTCGCCGGGCGAGGTCGACGCCGCGGTCAAGAGCCGGCTGCGGCGCAGCCTGGTGGTGCTGGGCGCCTGCATCGGCACCGACGCCCACACCGTCGGCATCGACGCGATCCTCAACCTCAAGGGCTTCGCGGGGGAGAAGGGCCTGGAGTACTACCGGGAGCTGCAGGTGACCAA
>JAOPWG010000479.1 GCA_025965775.1 Modestobacter sp.
TGGCCACGGTCAAGGGCGACGTGCACGACATCGGCAAGAACATCGTCGGCGTCGTGCTGCAGTGCAACAACTACGACGTCGTCGACCTCGGCGTGATGGTGCCCGCCCAGCGGGTGCTCGACGCCGCGAAGGAGGAGGGCGCAGACATCATCGGTGTCTCCGGCCTCATCACGCCCTCACTCGACGAGATGGTCAACCTCGCCGCCGAGATGGAGCGTCAGGGCTTCGAGATCCCGCTCCTGATCGGCGGCGCCACCACCTCGCGTGCTCACACGGCGGTGAAGGTGGCGCAGCGGTACCACGGTCCGGTCATCTGGGTGAAGGACGCCTCGCGGTCGGTGCCGGTCGTCGCCGCCCTGCTGTCGGACGAGCAGCGGCCGGCGTTGCTCAGCGACGTCGAGGCGGACTACGAGGCGCTGCGCGAGCGGCACGCCGCCCGTCAGGACACCCGTTCGCTCCTGCCCATCAGCGCCGCTCGCGCCGCGGGCACGCCGATCGACTGGAGTGACTACCGGCCGCCGCGGCCGCGCATGCTGCTGCAGCAGGCGAAGGACGTGTGCACGGGGCCCGACTGCGACCACGCGCACGGTGTCGTGACCCAGTTCGTCCGGACCTTCCCGGACTACCCCCTCGAGGAGCTGCGGGACTACATCGACTGGCAGCCGTTCTTCAACGCCTGGGAGATGCGGGGCCGGTTCCCCGACATCCTCCACAACCCCACGACCGGTGAGGCGGCCCGCAGGTTGTACGAGGACGCGCAGGTCATGCTCGACCAGCTCATCGAGGGGAAGTGGCTGCGCGCCAGCGGCGTGTTCGGCCTGTTCCCGGCGAACCAGGTGGGCGGTGATGACATCGAGGTCTACACCGACGAGTCGCGCCGCGCCGTCCGGGCGACCCTGCACCAGCTCCGGCAGCAGACCGAGGGCCGTGAGGGCTCGGCACGCAAGTCCCTGGCCGACTTCATCGCGCCGAAGGACACCGGCCTGCGCGACTACGTCGGTGCCTTCGCGGTCACCGCCGGCCTCGGCTCGGCCGAGAGGGTCGCGGACTTCAAGAAGGGGAACGACGACTACAGCGCCATCCTGCTGGAGTCGCTGGCCGACCGCCTCGCCGAGGCCTTCGCCGAACGGTTGCACGAGCGGGTGCGCAAGGAGTTCTGGGCCTACGCCCCCGACGAGGCACTGGACAGCGACGCGCTCATCGCCGAGAAGTACCACGGCATCCGTCCGGCGCCGGGCTACCCCGCGTGCCCGGAGCACACCGAGAAGCAGACCATCTGGGAGCTGCTCGACGTGGCGGCCCACACCGGCATCGAGCTCACCGAGAGCATGGCGATGTGGCCGGGCGCGGCGGTGAGCGGTCTCTACTTCTCGCACCCGCAGTCGCGGTACTTCGTGCTGGGGCGCCTCGGCCGCGACCAGGTCGAGGACTACGCGCAGCGCAAGGGCTGGTCGGTCGCCGAGGCCGAGAGATGGCTCTCGCCGAACCTCGGCTACCGCACCGAGAACGAGTGATGACCTCCGAGAGTCATGTCCGGGGGCCAGGAGCACCAGGTCGAGCACAGCCACTGCGTGCGGTGCTGTTCGACATGGACGGCACCCTGGTGGAGACCGAGCAGTACTGGGGGCGGGCGCTGTTCGCACTCGCCGAGCGGTACGGCGGGCGGCTCTCGCCAGCCGCCCGGGCTGCGACCGTCGGGACGAGCATGCGGTCGTCGATGCAGGTGCTGTACGCCGACCTGCAGCTCGGCTGGACCGAGGAGCAGCTGGTGGCCGACGCCGCCTGGGTCGAGCAGATGACGGCGGGTCTGCTGGCCGAGGCCGCGCCCTGGCGGCCGGGGGCCCGGGCACTGCTGTCCGCGGTCCGGTCCGCCGGCCTGCGCACCGCGCTGGTGACGACGACGCCTCGCCCGCTGGCCGACCTGGTGCTGGGCCACATCGCCCGTTCGCTGGGCGGCATCCCCTTCGACGTCACTGTCTGCGGGGACGAGGTTCCCGCCCGCAAGCCCGACCCGGCGCCCTACCTGCAGGCCATGGCCGCCCTCGACGTGGAGCCGACCGCGAGCGTGGTGGTCGAGGACTCCCTCGCCGGGGTCACTGCGGGCCTGGCGGCCGGCGCCGCGGTGCTGGGCGTTCCGTCGCTACAGCCGCTGCAACCAGCGGCCGGGTTGTCTGTCCGGGACACGCTGATCGGCGTGGGCGTGGTCGACCTGGCCGACGTCCTCGCCCGCCGGGACCTGGTCGACGCCCGCTCCTGAGCGCGGGCGTCAGCCCACCAGGCTGGCGCGGCGCCGGGCCTCCGCCGCGGTCGGCTCGTCGAGCTGGAAGGACCCCACCGGCACCTCGCCGGCCCGCTCGTAGGTCGAGATCACCACGCCGGTGGTCGAGGTCTGGCTCTCGACCAGCCGCAGCCCACCCGGGATGGTGCCCTCGCCGAACACTTCCCGCGGCCCAGGAGCACCGGGAAGGTCCAAACGCTGAACCGGTCCACCAGGTCCTCGGCCAGCAACGTCTGCAGCAGGTCCGAGCTGCCCCGGACCATCAGGTCCCGTCCGTCCTGCTCCTCGAGCGCGGTGACCGCGGTTCCGGCGTCCCCGGACAGCAGCACCGAGTTCTGCCAGGACAGCTGCTGCAGCGTCCGGGAGGCGACGTACTTGGTCATGGCATTCAACGCGTCGGCGATCGGGTCGTCGGTGACGTACGGCCAGTGCGCCGCGAAGATCTCATAGGTCCGGCGCCCGAGGAGCAGGTCGTAGGGCTCGGCGAACGCCCGCGCGATGGCAGAGCCCATCACGTCGTCCCAGAAGGTCACGTTCCAGCCGCCGTGGGTGACGCCACCGGTGGGGTCCTCCTGAGGGCCGCCCGGCCCCTGCATGACGCCGTCGAGGGAGCGAAAGGTGTTCACGGACGGCGTGCGCATCGGGACCGTCCTCGCTGTGTTCGGTCGGGTAGGACGTAGACCCCGCTCGCCGACCGGACCCATCGCACCGGACCCAGCGCACCGTGGGCGGCGCCGGTCATTCCACCTACGCGACGGTCACCGGCAGGGTGGTCCGCCAGCCGGCGGCCGCGGCGGCCTCGGCCGGGAACGGGGGAGGCGTGCCCCCGAAGGACGGGCACACCGCCTGGTGGTCGCACCAGCCGCACAGCCGGGACTTGTTCGGGCGGAAGTCTCCCGTCGACACCGCCCGCTCGATCGCCGCCCAGATCGCCTGCAGGGTGCGCTCGAAGCGCAGCAGCTCGGCCTCGTCGGGGGCGTAGGTGAGGGCGTCGCCGTCCTTGAGGTAGAGCAGCTTGAGCTGGGCGGCGACCACGCCCCGGGTGCGCCACAGCACCAGTGCGTAGAACTTCATCTGGAACAGCGCCTTGGCCTCGAAGGCCTCCCGGGGCACTCCGCCGGTCTTGTAGTCGACCACCCGCAGCGCGCCGGTCGGGGCGACGTCCAGCCGGTCGACGTACCCGCGCAGCAACAGTCCGTCGGGGAGGGTGACCTCGACGAGCTCCTCCCGGCCGTGCGGCTGGATGCGGGTGGGGTCCTCCAGGGAGAAGTAGGTCTCCACCAGCGTGCCGGCCGAGGCCAGCCACGCGTCCAGGCCCTCGCCGTCCTCGCCACTGTCCTGGCGATTGGCCTGGCCGCCGCCCTCGCCGTCGGCGCCCGGGGTCCCCGGTGCCGCGAACAGCTCGCCGACGCCGGGCTCCTCCTGCAGCTCCAGCCAGGCCGGCGCGATGAGCGCGCGGGCGGCCTCGACGGTGCGCTCGGCGGCCGGCAGGTCGTAGAGCCGCTCCAGCACCGAGTGCACCAGGGTGCCGCGGACGGCGGCCCGGGACTTGCGCTCGGGCAGCCGGTCGATGGTGCGGAAGCGGTACAGCAGCGGACAGGCCTTGAAGTCCGCTGCCCGGGACGGGGACAGCGAGGGCCGGCGTGGGGCGGTGTCGGCCGCCGTCGTCCGGTCGGTCGGAACGGGCAGGTCCCTCCGCAGCGTCGCCGTCATGGACCAGAGGCTAGGTCGGCCCTCCGACAGTTTCCGAGTGTGCGCGCCGACGACGCCCGAGAACGCCGCCCGTACCCTCGTCCCACGTGGACGCACACCAGCAGCAACCGGCCGACGAGACCCCGACCCCGGCCGAGGTGCTCGCCGAGGTGCCCCTCGAGCCCGTCGTCGCCGAAGGCGAGCCGCCGGCGGAGGACCCGGTGCGGCCGGAGCCCGTGGAAGGCGCCTTCCGGGTCGGCGACCGGGTGCAGCTCACCGACCCCAAGGGACGCCACCACACCGTCGTCCTGGAGCCCGGCAAGGAGTTCCACACCCATCGCGGGGCGATCAGCCATGACGACCTCATCGGGGCACCCGAGGGCTCGGTGGTGCACTCCACCGCCAACACCGGCTACCTCGCGCTGCGGCCGCTGCTGGCCGACTACGTGCTGTCGATGCCCCGCGGGGCTCAGGTCATCTACCCGAAGGACGCCGCCCAGATCGTCGGCTTCGGCGACATCGGACCGGGCATGCGCGTGCTGGAGGCCGGCGCCGGGTCCGGCGCGCTGACCTGCTCGCTGCTGCGGGCGGTCGGCTCCACCGGGTCGGTGACCAGCTACGAACGGCGCGAGGACTTCGCCGGCGTCGCCCGCAAGAACGTGGGCACCTTCTTCGGCGAGGTGCCGGAGAACTGGTCGCTGCGGCTGGGCGACCTGGCGGGCCACCCGGCCGGGGAGACCGTGGACCGCGTCGTCCTGGACATGCTCGAGCCGTGGGCCG
>JAOPWG010000482.1 GCA_025965775.1 Modestobacter sp.
GGCGCACGCGTCGCCGACCTCCGCCGCCGCCCCCCCGTTGCCGGCCGGTGCCGGCGTCGCACCGGGCGAGGTGGTCCGCGCGGCCGGGGGCGGGGTGGCCGAGGGGGTGGCGGGCGCCAGCGCCTGGTGCACCAGACGGCGGATCTGGCCGTAGTCGGGGTAGGCCGGGTTGATCACCGTGTCGTCGAAGACGACGCTGCGGATGTCGGCGTCCTTGACCCGGAACGCCAGATCCACGATGTTCCCGAGCAGGCTGGCCGGGATGTCGGTTCTGACGATGTCCTCGGTGGTGGCCGCCAACTTCTGGTACTGGGACAGCAGCGTCACCGGGTCGGCGGCGTCCACGATCGCCTTCAGGACGCAGCGCTGGCGGTCCATCCGCAGGTAGTCCGAGAGCCCGAAGCGCCCCCGGGCGTAGTCCAGCGCCCTCGTGCCGTCCATGTGCTGTGCCGGTCCGGGCGCGATGTAGCCGTCGGGGAGGATGCCCTCCGTCGTCTGGCCGTTGATCGGCACGTAGTAGTTGACGTTGACCGTGATGCCCCCGAGGGCGTCGACCAGCCGGCTGAAGCCGTCGAGGTTCGCCAGCAGGTAGTAGTCGATCGGCAGGCCGAGGGCCTCGCCGACGCCGAGCTTGAGGAAGTCCGCACCCGGGTCGGCGGTGGGGCCGAGGATGCCGGGGTGCTGCGCCGGGCCGTTGCGGTAGACGGCGTTGAGCAGGCTCTCGCTCTCGCTGCCGGCCTCGAAGCCGTTCGGGTAGACCGCGGCCAGCGGGCTGTCCGGCGGGAAGGGGAGGTTCTCGAGATTGCGCGGCAGGCTGAACAGCGTCGTCCGCCCCGTGGCGGTCTCGACGTGCGCCACGATCACGGTGTCGGTGCGGACGCCCTCGCGCCCGGCCCCCCCGTCCCCTCCCAGCAGCAGGATGTTCACCGCCCGCTTACCGGCGAAGGGGTCGGCGGGGTTGTCCGGCTCCTGCACGGTGGCGCTGTCGCGGTCGGCGAACACCGTGTCGACCAGATTGCGCTGCACGGTGGCCAGCCGCACGGCGAGGGCGGCCGGTGCGACGACGCCCAGGCACAGCACCGCGACCACCAGCGCCCCCAGTACGTGCTGCCAGTGGCGGACGCCGCGGGGCAGCAGGGAGCGGTAGCTGGTGACCACGACGAGGACCCAGGCCAGGGCCAGCACCCCGACCCCACCGATGACCCACAGGAGAGCAGTGGGGTTGACGGCCAGCCGGACGGCGCTGCGCTGCTGGGCGAACGCGACGTAGACCCCGCCGCCGACCAGCAGCAGGAACAGGACGAGCACCGTGGCGCCCACCCGGCGGCGTCCGGCGGCGAGCAAGCCCGTCCCCGGGACGGCGGTGCCGACGACGGTGAGGACCAGGGCGCGGCCGAAACCCCCCGACCGGTGGGGGCCGGGGCCCGCGGCGGAGTCGGTCGCCGGCCGGTCGTCGGCGGTCACGGTCGGTCTGCCCGACTTCCGCTCCCGGTCATCCGACCATGATCGCACCGCAAACGGCCCTGGGCGGGCGCTGTGGGCCTGCACACCCCCACCCGGCCGGCGCGCGTACCTGCCGGCCGGGTGGGTACGTGGCCCGGGTCAGCCCGGAGCGCGGAACGACCGGGGAGATCCCCGAGTTGTTACGGTTGCGTAGGTTACGACGCCGTAGGTACCGGACCAGGGAGGGCCTCGTGTCCCAGACACCGCCGCAGGCAGCACTGCTCACCGAGCTCGAGCCGGTCGTGGAGGAGAACCTGAACCGGCACCTCGGGATGGCCCAGGAGTGGCATCCGCACGACTACATCCCATGGTCGCAGGGGCGGGACTTCGCCTTCCTCGGCGGGGAGGACTGGGCGCCGGAGCAGTCCCGGCTGGACGAGACGGCCAAGGCCGCGATGTTCACCAACCTGCTCACCGAGGACAACCTCCCCAGCTACCACCGGGAGATCGCCACCCGGTTCGGCCGCGACGGCGCCTGGGGCACCTGGGTCGGCCGGTGGACGGCGGAGGAGAACCGGCACGGGATCGCGCTGCGCGACTACCTCGTCGTCACCCGGGGTGTCGACCCGGTCGAGCTCGAGCGGGCCCGGATGGACTACATGACCTCCGGCTACGACTCCGGGGACAAGACGCCGCTGGAAGCGGTCGCCTACGTCTCCTTCCAGGAGCTGGCCACCCGGGTGAGCCACCGGAACACCGGCAAGGCCACCGGCGACCCGATCGCGGACAGGCTGCTGGCCCGGATCGCCAAGGACGAGAACCAGCACATGGTATTCTACCGGAACATCGTCGACGCGGCGTTCGACATCGCCCCGGACGAGACGATGCGTGCGGTGGCCGACGAGGTGATCCGGTTCGAGATGCCCGGCGCGACGCTGGCCGGGTTCCGGAAGAACTCGGTGCTGATCGCCAAGGCCGGCATCTACGACCTGCGGCTGCACCACGACGAGGTCATCCAGCCGGTGCTGCGTGCGTGGAAGGTCTTCGAGCGCACCGGCTTCGGGCCGGTCGGTGAGCAGGCGCGCACCGAGCTCGCCGAGTTCCTCACCGCGCTGGACGGGCAGGCGACCAGGTTCGTCGAGAGCCGCGACCGGATGCGGGCCCGCATGCAGGCCCGCTCGGACGAGCAGATCCAGCCGCTCGCCCAGGCCTGACCACGAGCACGCAGCAGGGCCCACCGCTGGTCGCGGTGGGCCCTGCGCGCCCGGTCAGCGGGTGGCGACCGTCGCGGTCGCGGTGCCTCCCCGGGTCGACTGCACCAGCACCGAGGTCACCTGGACCTTCGGCCCCGGCTTGAGCCGCAGGGACCAGTTGCCCAGTGTGTCGACCGCCGCCGAGCCCAGCCGCACCGGCGCGGCCGGTCGGGTGACGTCGTAGAGCACCACGCTGGTCGGCGGCGCGAGCACCCCCGCCTGTCCACCGATCAGTGACGTGCCGTCGATCCGGAGCTCGGTCCCGAGCCGGTGCCGCGCCCCCGCGGCGATCGCCAGGGTGTCCTGCGGGACGGCGATCTGCACGACCGCCGGTGCGCTCGGCACGCCCGCGGTGTCGGTGACGACCAGCTGGAGGACAGCCGGCCCGGTGGCCGTGGGGGCCGGGACCGGGCTGCCCGCCGTGGCCACCGTGGCGAACGGAACGGTCACGGTCGGCTTGGCGACGGTCGGGCTGCTCAGGGTCACCGGCGTGCCGCTGACCTGGGACCAGGCGAAGCTGACCGCACCGGTGGAGGTGCTCCCGTCGAGCGTCGTCGTCCCGCCGCGGAGCAGCGAAGGCGCCGCGACCGTGGCGACCGCGACCGGACCGGTGGTGGTGCTGCCGTCGATCACCGGGCCGGGGTCAGGGGTAGGGGACACGATCGGCTGTGCCGTTGTCGCCGGCCCGCCGGTGACCGTCACCGGCAGGCTCGCCGACGAACTGCCGGAGGAGACGGTGACCACCGCGGGCGGCGCGGAGACCGGGAAGGCCACCGGGGCGGAGCTCGGCAGCGTGCCGATGCCGGCCACGGTCAGCGGATAGCCCGCCGGTGCCACGGCGTTGGCGGCGACGGTCAGCATCGTCCCGTCGTAGCTGGCCTGGCTCACCTGGATGCCGCCCAGCGACACTGTGGCGTGGCTGACCGGGTTGTCCCCGAGGTTGGTCACGGTGACCGAGGTGGGCGGGGTCGCACCGGACTCCAGGGCGATCCGCGCATAGTGCCGGTCGGAGTCCGGATCGTGCGTCATGGGCGTCGTGGCGTACTGCCCGCTGACGCCGTCGACCTGCAGCGTGGTGCCGCTACTGGTCGCGAAGACGTCGAGGAAGGAGCCGTTGATGTCGGCGTGGTCGCCCCGCACCCCGGTGTTCGTGGCCACCTTGCCCTGGACCGTGAACTGGTTGGTCTGGGCGGAGAGTCCGGGGCCGGTGACGGAGAACAGGTTGTAGTCGGCCAGGCCGCCGACCACCGTGTGGGTCTGGGCCGGGTCACCTGCGTAGCCGGCCGGAGCCGGCGGCGCCGTCGCGGGATCCCACGTCAGGAACGGGCCGAAGTTCCCCTTCAGAGGCGTGCTGAAGTTGCCCACGGCCGGGGCGATGTCCTGCACCAGCCGCCCGGCGCCCGTGCTGTCGGTGTCGATGGTCAGCGAGCCGAACGGGTGCCGGAAGGTGAGCATCGCGTTGGCCGGACCGCCCTTGACCACCACGCGGGTGCGGGCGAAGACCATCTGGTTGCCTTCACTGACCCCCACGCCGTTGGGGAATGCGGCCTCGAGGCCGAGCGTGAGCACCGCCCGGCCGGCGGGGGCGCCGGGGCTGCCGCCGGGCAGGGTCAGCGTGGAGCCCGCCAGGCTGTAGAAGAACTCGGCCGGGAAGTTGTCCGGGAACGAGATCGGCAGTGTCTCGTCGGGGATGGTCCCGGGGAGGAAACCGCACAGCGGGTTGCTCCCGTCCAGGCACGGCTCCATCCGGGTGCCGGTCCTGTCCTGGTACCACGCGGGGAAGCCGATCTCGGTGTTCACCGGACCGACGGCGGTCAGCCCGCCGGCATTGATCACGGTCACCTGCGTCGCGGCCAGCGACGTGCCGGTCAGCGCGAGCAGCAGGACCACGGCGGCAAGCAGGACCGGGACCCGCCGCCGGGCGGAGGCGCGGGACCCGCTCGGACGGGTCGGTCGGTGGCGGGGACGGGACCGCAGGTCTGCGGACATGGAGCACTCCGGAACGGCGTGGGCTTCGCCCCGCCGGGGAGGGCGGGGCTGGACGAGGACCACAGTCGACCCGGCACCGGTCGTGGGACAGCCCCCGCGGGGGGACCGCCGACTCCCCAACCCTGGGGGCCGACCGACCCGCAACCGCCCGGTTCCCCTGTTCTGGGGAGGAGCCGCTCCCCCACCTCCGGCTGCGCGGAGGGGCGGACCAGGGGCACCATGGACGGGCCGCGACCCCCCGGCCGCGATCACTCGAGAGGCACGTGCTGCCCAGGTCAAGGACGGTGCCGCATGATCAACGTGCTGGTCGCTGACGACCACGCCATCGTCCGGTCGTCCTTGACCGAGCTCTTCGCCAGCACGCCGGACATCGCGACGATCGCCGAGTGCGCCGACGGCAGCGAGGTGGTCGAGCGGGCCGGGGCGACCCGGCCCGACGTCATCCTGATGGACCTGACCATGCCCGGCATGGACGGCATGACCGCCACCCAGGCGCTCCTGCTGGTCCAACCGGAGGCCCGGGTGGTCGTGCTCACCGCCTCCTTCGGTCCCGATGTGGTGCAGCAGGCGCAGGCCTGCGGCGCGCGGGGGTTCCTGCTCAAGGGAGAGGACCCGGCCGGGCTCCTCGAGTCGGTGCGCCAGGTCGCCGCCGGCGGGACCGCGTGGTGCGAGGCCGCCGCACGCGTGCTGCA
>JAOPWG010000502.1 GCA_025965775.1 Modestobacter sp.
GGGCGGCGCCGTCCAGGCAGGCCTGCAGCGCGGGCCAGACGGTGTGCAGCGCCGCGCCGGCGTCGTCCGGGCCGGGGGCCGGCACGAGGGTCAGGGGCCGGGCCACGGGGAGCCAGCCTACGGCGGCCGCCGGGAGGGCGGTCAGAACAGGTCGGGGACCAGGGCCAGCACGACGAAGCGGACCGTACGGCCGACGAGGCAGGCAGTCAGGAAGCTGCGCACCCGCATGCTGGACGTGCCGGCGTAGAAGGCGATGGCCAGCAGCGGGGGCAACCCGACGGAGCCGCTGACCAGCACCACGCCGGGGCCCGCCCGGCCCGACAGCAGCCGGATGCCCACGGCGTTGGCCCGGCGGACACCGGCGACGAGCCGGTGCAGGCCGCGGCGGACCGGACCGGCCGGGTCGGGCTCGCCGGTCCCCCCGGTGGCAGCGGCCTCGGCCACCACCTCGGCCACCACCTCGGCCACCACCTCGGCCGCTGCCTTCGCCCCTCGGTCCCGCAGCCGGCGCAGCCAGCGGGATCGGCCGGCGGACCGGGCGGTGCTGAAGAGCACCAGCTTGCCTGCGGTCTGGCCCACCGCGGCCGCCACGGCCCCGGCGACCGCGACGGCCGGGGACCGGGTGACGGCCAGGCCGATCACGTACGCCTCGACCGGGAGGAACGGGGTCACCGCCGAGACGGCGCCGACGACCAGCCCCAGGGCGACGAGCCCCAGGGTCGCGGCGTCAGGCACGGACCGGTTCGGTCCCCGGGTCGGCGGGAGCGGCCCCGGTCGCCGGAGGGGCCACGTGCCGCGCAGCCGTGGGTCGCGGCAGGCGCAGCACGCGGACCAGCGAGAACACCTTGAGGCAGAGCACGATGCCGGCAGCGAGGAGGGCGACCCGCTGGTCGGGCACGAGGACCAGCAGCAGCACGAGCAGTGTCGTGTTGGTCACCTTGGCCACCACGTGCCAGTTCAGCGTGTAGGCCAGTCGGTCGACCAGGTGGAAGTAGTTGGGGGAGAGCACCGGCCAGCGCATCGGCAGCAGGGTGAGCGGCAGGTCGACGACGACGAACTGGAACAGGAACACCGCGACCGGGAGCGGGGCGGGTACGAACATGAGCAGCACCAGGGCGCAGCTCGTGCAGTTCACCCGGTCGCAGACCACGTCGAAGACCGCGCCGAACCGGGTCTCCTGGCCACGCCACCGGGCGAGGCATCCGTCGGCGGAGTCGCCCACCCAGTAGGTGAGGTACGCGGCCAGCAGCAGCGGCCAGGAATGCTGCAGCGCCGCGGTGGTCACCAGCACCAGCGAGGCGACGGTGCGCACCACGGTGACCAGGTTCGGCCCGTTCAGCCGGCGGCCGGGGTCGGCGCAGGCGCACCCCCGGACCCCGCAGCGGACGACCGGGGCCCCGGCTGCGGGCGCGTCGCTGCGGTACAGGTCGGAAAAGGCCACTGCGTCTCCGAGTGCTGGCGGCTGGGCGTACGGGGCACGGCGCGGGTGCACGGTAAGCGATACCCGGTATGCAGGGCGGGATCGTCGCGGTGAGTCCCGGGCGCCCACCTAGGCTGTCGTCGTGGTCGACGCCTTCTCCGCCGGTGCCGGGCCGGCGATGGAGGCCTACGTCTACAGCGTGCCGCTGCGCACGCGGTTCCGCGGCATCGATGTCCGCGACGGGGTGCTGGTGCACGGCCCGGCCGGCTGGGGCGAGTTCTCCCCGTTCTGGGACTACGACCTGACCGAGAGCCGCCGCTGGTGGTCCGCGGCGCACGAGGCGGCCGTGCTGGGCTGGCCCGACCCGCTGCGCGGCAGCGTGCCGGTCAACGTGACCGTGCCGGCGGTGGGGCCCGAGCGGGCACACGAGATCGTCGCGTCCTCGGGCTGCCGGACGGCGAAGGTGAAGGTCGCCGAGCCCGGGCAGTCCCCGGCCGAGGACCTGGCCCGGGTGGAGGCGGTCCGCGACGCGCTCGGGCCCGATGGGGCGATCCGGGTCGACGCCAACGCCGCCTGGGACGTCGACACGGCGGTGGCCCGGCTGCGCGAACTGGACAGGTTCGGCCTGGAGTACGCCGAGCAGCCCTGTCCCACGCTGGCCGACCTGGCCGCGGTGCGCCGGCGGGTCGACGTCCGGATCGCCGCCGACGAGGCGGTGCGCCGCTCGGCCGATCCGCGCCGGGTGGACCTGCGTGGGGCCGCGGACGTCGTCGTCCTGAAGGTGCAGCCGCTGGGCGGGGTGCGGGCGGCGCTGGAGGTGGCCGAGGCGCACGGGCTGCCCTGCGTTGTCTCCTCGGCGCTGGAGAGCTCCGTGGGCATCGCCGCCGGCGTCGCGCTGGCCGCCGCGCTGCCGGAGCTGCCGTTCGCCTGCGGCCTGGCCACCGTCGCGCTGTTCTCCGCCGACGTCTGCAGCGCGCCGCTGCTGCCGGTCGACGGGGCCCTGCCGGTCACCCGGGCGGTCCCCGACCGGCGCGCCGACGTCGGCGCCGACCCGGACACAGACCGGCGCTGGCGGGAACGGCTGGCCGCGGTGCTGGCCACAGGGTCGCCGTCGTGACCGACCCGGGTGGACCCAACCCGGCCACCGCCTTCGCCCGGGTGCTGGTCGACGAGCTGGTCCGGGGCGGCGTCACCGATGCCGTGCTCGCTCCCGGCTCCCGGTCGGCACCGGTCGCGCTGGCGCTGGCCGATGCGGAGGCGGCCGGGCGGCTTCGGCTGCACGTGCGGGTCGACGAGCGCACCGCGGCGTTCCTGGCCCTCGGCCTGGCCAAGGCCTCCGGGCGGCCGGTGCCGGTGCTCACCACCTCCGGGACGGCGACCGCGCACCTGCACGCCGCGGTGCTGGAGGCCTCGCACAGCGGGGTGCCGCTGCTGGCGCTGACCGCCGACCGCCCCCCGGAGCTGCGCGGCACCGGTGCCAACCAGACCATCGACCAGCCCGGGCTCTACGGGCCGGCGGTCCGCTGGGCGGTGGACGTCGGGGTGCCCGAGCCCGGACGCGAGGCGGCGCAGAACCGCTACTGGCGCTCGGTGGTCGCCCGCGCGGTGCTGGTGGCCGGCGGGGCGCTGTCGGCCGACCCCGGACCGGTGCACCTGAACCTGGCGCTGCGCGAACCGCTGCTGCCCGACGACGGGGTCCCCGGAGCCCGGCCCGGTCCGCCCACCGGCCCATGGGCCGGTCGGCCGGGAGACGCGCCGTGGACCCGGGCCGCCGACCCGGACACAGACCGGCGCTGGCGGGAACGGCTGGCCGCGGTGCTGGCCCCAGGGTCGCCGTCGTGACCGACCCGGGTGGACCCAACCCGGCCACCGCCTTCGCCCGGGTGCTGGTCGACGAGCTGGTCCGGGGCGGCGTCAC
>JAOPWG010000099.1 GCA_025965775.1 Modestobacter sp.
TGGTGCCGCCATGCGGGGGATGAGGAGGCAGCGGGCAGTGGCTCGACGCAGCAAGCTCGCGCGGGTGGCCGCGCTCGGTCTCCTGGGAGCGCTGACGCTCAGCGGGTGTGGCGTGGACGCCCAGGTCTGGCGCATCGGCTGGCCCGCGGGCATCACCGACGAGGCCGAGAAGATGCGGCAGCTCTGGGAGGGGTCCGCGATCGCCGCGATGGTGGTCGGTGTGGCGGTGTGGATCCTCATCGCCTGGGCCGCGATCCGGTACCGCAAGCGGCGGGGGAGCGACGAGGAGCTGCCCCGCCAGACGGCCTACAACCTGCCGCTGGAGATCGTCTACACGATCATCCCGTTCATCATCATCGCCGTCCTGTTCTTCTACACGGTGACGGTGCAGAACCGGGTGCAGGAGCGCAGCGACAACCCCGACGTCACGATCGCGGTCAACGCGTTCAAGTGGAACTGGCAGTTCGTCTACCCGGACACCACGGACGCCAACGGTGGCCAGCCCGTCTCGACGGTCGGCTCGAGCACCGAGATCCCGATCCTCGTGCTGCCGACCGACCGGACCATCCGGTTCGAGCTGGCCTCGGCCGACGTCATCCACTCGTTCTGGGTGCCGGAGTTCCTCTTCAAGCTCGACGTCATCCCGGGCAATGAGAACGGTCGGGACAACGTCTTCCAGGTGACCGTCCGGCAGCAGGGTTCCTACGTCGGACGGTGCGCCGAGCTCTGCGGCACCTACCACGCGTTCATGAACTTCGAGGTCCGCTCGGTCTCACCGAGCGACTACGACGCCTACCTGACCGCCCGCGAGCACGGCCTGTCGACGCACGATGCCCTCGAGTCCATCGGCCAGAACGGCACGGCGACCTCGACGAACCTGTTGCCGCTCGACCGGCAGCAGCAGGCGGCCCGCCACGGTGGCTGATCTGACCACGCAGCACGAGCACCAGGAGGAGCGGCCGTGAAGGTCGAAGCGCTCATCTTCAATCTGATCGCGGTCTTCTGCGTTGTCGCCGCGGTCATCTACGGGGTGTGGTCGCAGGAGCCGATCGGGACCACCGCCCTGGTCCTGTCGGCCGGCCTCACGTCGCTCATCGGTGGGTTCCTCTGGTTCGTCAGCCGGCGCATCGACGCCCGGCCGGAAGACCGCAAGGACGCCGAGATCGCCGACGGCGCCGGCGAGCTGGGCTTCTTCAGCCCTGGCAGCTACTGGCCGTTCGGGCTGGCCCTGTCCGCGGGCCTGATGGGCCTGGCGCTGGCCTTCTGGTACCCGTGGCTGATCATTCTGGCCGGGATCGCGCTGCTGCTCACGATCGGTGGGCTGCTCTTCGAGTACTACGTCGGGCAGAACGCGCACGGCTGACCTCTGCCCCACCTGTCACAGGGCCCTTCCCGCTCCGGCGGGAGGGGCCCTGCGTCATTCCGGACGTCGGTGGTGCCTGGGTGGGTCCGGGCGCCGCGGCGTCCCGCGGGGCGTCCGTCGGCGTCGGCTGGCGCGCGCTGTGACGGCCGTGGCGTCCCTCGGCCGGGCGGACGGGGTCGGCGACCTCCCGGGCCAGCGGCTCCGCGTGGTCCGATGCGGAAGGAGCGCCCCGGCAGCGGTTCCTCCAGGGGGCGCTCACCCGCTCACCCGCTGGACCGCCACCGCTCGACCGCCGTCGTGGCATTCATCGGGGTCTCCGTGGCCTTGACACCCCGATGATGGCGCGGCTGCGGTGGGTGACGCAGCTGCCGTGCCTGCAGGGGAGGCGGCGGCCGCCCAGCCGGTGCCGGCGCGGCTCACCCGGTAACGGCGTTCCCTCGGGTTTCGCCGCGGTGGGTGACCCCTCTGGGACCGCGGCCGTCGGCGGGGCCAGCGGTGGCCGGGATGTGAGCGGGCGTCGTGACCGAGAAGGCCGCGAACACCGGAGGCCCCGGCGGACGATGTCCGCCGGGGCCTCCGGATGATGCGCTGTGGGGATCAGTCGCGGGGTTCCTGCTGCGGACGGCCGCCCTCGGTGGGACGACCACCCTCGGTGGGACGCCCGGATCCGCTCAGCTCCCGCGGCTCGGAGCCGCTCATCCCCAGCGACTCCCGCGCCGACTCGAGGCCGCGGGGCTCCTGCTGGGCCGCGGCCTGCACGGCAGCGGGCTCCTCGATCGGCTTGAAGAAGCCCTTGACGGCCCGCCGTGCGCCACCGACCTGGTTCATCTTCTTCGGCACCGACGCCCCGCCGTAGGCGAGCTGGCCGTGGCCGTGCGCGTCCACCGGGCCGAGCGGCTGGTGGACCTCGATGAACTCACCGCTGGGCAGCCGGCGGATGACACCGGTCTCGATGCCGTGCTCGAGCACCTCGCGGTCGTGGCGCTCCAGGCCCAGGCACAGCCGGTAGGTCAGCGCGGACACGATCGGCGGCAGCACGATCATCCCGATGCGGCCGAACCAGGTCATCGCGTTCAGGCTGATGTCGAACTTGTCGGCGATGACGTCGTTGCCGCCGGAGATCCACAGCACGATGTAGAACGTCAGCGCCATCGCACCGAGGGAGGTCCGCACCGGCACGTCACGGGGCCGCTGCAGCAGGTGGTGCGACGTCGTGTCCCCGGTGAGCTTCCGCTCGATGATCGGGTAGAGGGCCAGCGCGGTGAACATGAGGCCGGGGATCGCCGCGGTCGCCCAGAAGACCGGGCTGATGTGGTAGCCCCACAGCACGATCTCCCACGGCGGGAAGAGGCGAGCCGACCCGTCGAGGAACCCGATGTACCAGTCCGGCTGCGAGCCGGAGGAGACCTGCGCCGGGTTGTAGGGCCCGAACAGCCAGATCGGGTTGATCTGCACCAGGCCGCCCAGGCCCGCACACAGGCCGAAGACGATGAAGAACAGCGCCGTCGCCTTGCCCGCGAAGGTCGGGAACAGCCGGTTGCCGACCACGTTGTGCTCGGTCCGCCCGGCACCCGGGAACTGCGTGTGCTTCTGCTTCACCAGGATCAGCAGGTGCAGGGCGATCAGCGCCAGCAGAACCGCCGGGATGATCAGCACGTGCAGGATGTACAGCCGGCCGATGATCAGCTCGCCGGGGAAGTCGCCACCGAAGATGGTGAAGTAGATCCAGGTGCCGATGACGGGGATGGAGAGGAACACCGCGGAGAAGATCCGCAGGCCGGTGCCCGACAGCAGGTCGTCGGGGAGGGTGTAGCCGTCGAAGCCCTCCAGCAGGCCCAGCACCAGCAGGACGGTACCGATGAACCAGTTGGTCTCGCGCGGCCGCCGGAAGGCGCCGGTGAAGAAGATGCGCAGCAGGTGGACGCAGATGGAGGCCACGAACAGCAGGGCGGCCCAGTGGTGCATCTGCCGGATGATCAGCCCGCCGCGCACGTCGAAGGCCAGGCCCAGCGTCGACTCGTACGCCGCGGACATCCCCACGCCGCGCAGCGGTGCGTACGAGCCGCCGTAGACGACCTCCTTCATCGACGCGTCGAAGAAGAAGGTCAGGTACGTCCCGGAGAGCAGCAGGACGACGAAGGAGTAGAGGGCGATCTCCCCGAGCAGGAACGACCAGTGGTCGGGGAACACCTTGTTCAGGGTGCGGCGGACGGGACCGGCGACGATCAGGCGCTCGTCGAGCTCGAGGGCCGCGTTGCCGATCTTGGTGGTCGGCCGACCCGGTGCCGCTGTGGTGGTGGCCATCAGCTGAGCCTCCCTATGTTCCAGAACGACGGCCCGATGGGCTCGGGGAAGTCACCGCGTGCGACGAAGTAGCCCTCGGCGTCCACGGTGATGGGCAGCTGCGGCAGGGAGCGCGTCGCGGGGCCGAAGACCGGCTTGGCGCCATCGGTGACGTCGAACTGCGACTGGTGGCAGGGGCACAGGATAAGGCTGGTCTCCTGCTCGTA
>JAOPWG010000524.1 GCA_025965775.1 Modestobacter sp.
TGCTCACCGGCCCACTGCGCCGAACGCAGGCTGGCACCGCCGTACCACATCCGCTGCCGCAACCCCGGCGAGTGCGGCTGCACCCGGTCGGACCACTCCTCGACGACACCTTCCCGCCCGGAGAACGTGCTGGCCGGTGAGCCACCGATCAGCCGCAGCAGCCGGGATACCCGCGCGTAGCTGAAGTCCTCGACGTCGGCGGTGTCGGGGTAGAGCGCGCCCCTGACGTCGTCCCAGTGCATGGGCGGCCCGACGCTGATACCGGGGTTGAGCCGGCCGCCGGAGAGGATGTCGACGGTGGCCAGGTCCTCGGCCAGCCTCAGCGGGTTCTCCCAGCCCAGCGGGATGACGGCGGTGCCCAGTTCGATCCGCCGGGTGCGCTGCGTGGCAGCCGCGAGGACGGCGACCGGGGAGGAGATCCCGTACTGCAGGTGACGGTGCCGCAGCCAGGCGCTGTCGAAGCCGAGCTCCTCACCGAGCTCGATGATCGCCAGCGTCGTCTCGTGTCCCGGACCGGGGTCGGCGCCGTCGAACAGGCCGATGGTGAGGAACCCCAGCTTCTGCAGCGGGACCGAGGGCGCAGGCATGCGACGACTCCTTCGTTGGTGCGCCGATGATCCCCCACGGGCCCCGGCGGCCCCTCAGGCGTGGTCGAGGACGTTCGCGCGGACCCGCTCGGCACGGGGATGGCCCACAGGCCGGTGGCCCAACCCGGGCGTCAGCCCAGCGCGCAGGTCACGTCCGCCGAGGCGCCGGCGAGCTCGATGACGACCTTCCGGTTGGCGGCTGCCTTGTCCGCGACGAGGTTGCCGTCCGCGTCGTGGTCCTGGACGTAGCCGGGGAACTCGCTGCCCAGTCCGGCGACGGTCATCCGGTCGGCCGGCACACCCAGGGCGACCAGGACGTCGGCCACGGCCTGGGCACGCTGACGGCTCAGCGTCCGTCGTCCGGCGAGGTCGCCCACGTCCGCCGTCATCCCGGACACGGTGGCGGTGAATCCAGCGTCGACCATCCGCTGGGCGACCGGCTTCAGCGTCTGTGAGGCCGCGGCCGGGTCGACGAAGGTCGCGCTGTCCGGCTGGAACGCCACATCTCCCCCGGTGAGGGTCACCGTGCTCGCAGTGCACTGGACCCCGCTGCTGACCGGGACGACCGAGACCGCCGGGAGCCCCGGCGTCGCCGGGCCGCCCAGCGGCGACTCCTCCACGGTCACCGAGCCGGCGCCGGCAGCCTTCGCGACCGCGGTCCAGATGGCGACGAGGTTCGTGCGCTGCGCCCGGCCGACGGGCGGCTGTGGCGCCGCGGTGTCCCCGAGCCCCTCGAAGACGACGTCCGCACCCGCAAGATCCGGCAGCTCGTGGGCCGCCTGCAGGCCGGCCGCCAGCTCCGCCGGGTCGGCGTCCAGCAGGCCGGTGCGCCGGAAGTCGAGCGGGCCGACGGTGGAGAGCCCCGAGTCGACGACCACGATCGTGTGCGCGCCACCGGCCGAGGAGATCGACCGCGCCGCCTCGTCCAGAGCCGTGAGGAGGTCGGCCTCCTCGGCCTTCGCCGCGGCGGCGTCCAGGGCACCTGCCACCAGCCGTCGGTTCTTCGCCCAGTCCGCCTTCTTCGCCACGTCGTTCGCATCGCTGGCCAGCAGTGGTCCCGCCGCGTCGAGTGCGAACGGCGCTCCGTCCACCACGACCATCGCGAGGTAGGACTGGGACCGGACCGCCGTCTCCAGTGCGTCCTGCGCCGCGCCGTCCAGACTCGGCGCCGGCATGTTGCTGTGCGCGCCGACGACGATCGCCAGCCCACCGCTCGGCTCGCTCGAGCCTGATCCGGAGCAGCCGGCCAGGCCGGCCACCAGGGCGAGGCTGCCGGCGCCGACGGTGAGGCGGCGCAGGACGGTGGAGGTGTGCACGGGGTTCCCTTCGGGCAGCTGCGGTCGGACGGCGGGGCTCAGTGCGTCGCCTTCGGCCGTGGGTGACCGTTCAGCCGCATGACCGGCACGCCGAGCAGCGCGTCCAGGGACTTCCTCGGGCGGACCAGCGGCACGGCGTCGTCGGCCGGGAGGTCCGGCTGGGCGTCCGCCACCGGCTCGGGGCTCGACGGGTCGGTGCCCCGACCGGTGGTGACGGCGTTGGTGGCCGCCGGCTCACCGAGCAACCCGGCCAGGTGCAGCCGCGCGAGCTCCTTGAGCTCACCGATCTCCGCGGCGACGCTGCGGGCGGCCCCCGCGGTCCGGTCCGCGACCCGCACCTCCTCCATGCGCGCGTTGGCGAGCAACCGCTCCGCCGCGAGCGCGGCCTGCTCGGTCGCCGCGACGGTCTCCCGCTGCTCCGTCAGCTGCCGGCGCAGCTTCCGGTAGGCCGCCATGCGCGGGTGGTGGACTGAGTAGCCGACCCAGAAGGCGAGGAAGCCCGAGGCCAGGAAGAGGCCGAGCAGCAGGAGCGCGGACAGCATCGGATCGGTGCCGGTGGAGGCTGCGGCGGGGTCCGCGCCGAAGGCGACGTCGCCACTTCCGGCGTCGACGGCGGTGTACTGCGTCCGGACGTAGAAGGCGACCGCCCCCAGCAGCGCCCAGACCGACGCGAGCGCGATGACCGCGCTCCTGCCCAGGCCGCCCTGACCCTCGCGGGCGTTCTTCGCGGTGTGCCCGGCGAAGTGCATGATCGCGATCGAGGCGAAGGTGAACGACCCCACCAGGATCCAGGTGACGACGCCGCTCTCCCGGAGCAGCCCGGCCAGGGTCATCCAGAAGGTGACGAAGTCACCGGCGCCGACCACGAGGAGCAGGAGCAGCATCGCCGGGCCGGACCACCGGGGCGTGGTCAGGCCCTCCAACCGCTCCAGGTCCGGACGGCGGTGCCGCCGGTCGGGCTGCTGCTCGGGTGCGTCACCGGGGAGCAGCGCCTGCTCGTAGGCGGAGACCAGGCGCTCGGCGCGCTCCAGCTCGGTCCGGGCGGCGTCGGCACGCTGCCGGGCGCCGACGGCCGCGGCCTCGTGGTCACCGGTCGCCAGCTGCGCGACGGCGGCGTGCTCGGTGCCCGCCATGGTGGCGTGCGCCTGCCACTGGGGGTGCAGCGCGTCGAGCCAGCCGTCGAGGACGTCGCCGTTCCCGGCGTCCAGAGCGCCCTTGGCGTGCAGCTCGGTGACGACCTTGTTGACGGCGTCCCGGGCCGCCTCGGCCGACAGCCGCGGCGACAGGGCCGGGTCGATCGGGCGGCGGAGGACCGAACCCTCGTCGCCGGCACCCAGGTGTGTGGGAGCCGTCTGCTGCTTGTCCGTGCGGGACCAGGGGCTGTTCATGCGGGGACTCCGGCTTCACGAGCGGACGGGAGGAGAGCGTCGGGGAGGGCCCACGTCGGGGCGGGGTACAGCTCGGTCCGCCACTCGTGGACGAGCGCCTCGCGATCGGGGTGCTTGTGCACGAGGGCGCGGCGGTAGATCGCGGCCTGCCGACGGACGACGTCGCCGTGCCGCAACACGCGGGAACAGGTGATCTCGGCGCGGTTCTGCCGGCGCGCCCGCAGCTGGGCCTGCTCGCCGAGCAGCCCGTCGACGGCCTGCTGCGCAGCGAGCCGGGCGGCCTGGGCTGCCTCGACCGCCCGGTCATGGGTGGCCTGGCGGCGCTGGCGGACGAGCGCCTCGGGCAGGTCCTGCTCGCCGGCCAGGCGGCGGGTCAGCTGTTGGCCGGTCAACGGGGTGGCGACGCGAAAGGCGTCGGCCGTCCGCTCCTCCAGCGCCGTGACCTGGGACGGCAGTTCGGCCTCGAGCCGGCCGAGCCGCACGTCGATCGGGCGGACGTCGGTGACGAACCGGGTGCGCTCGCGCTCGCAGGCCTCGCCGTGCCGGGCCGCCAGGGCCTGCAGGACCGGCGTGGTGTCGATGCCCATGCCCAGCGGCAGCCCCGCCCGCCGGTCCGCGCGGGCATGCCAGCGCAGTGCGATCCGGGTCGGCCAGGAGATGCGTAGCGCGCGGTACGGACGGTCGAGCCGTCCGGTCCCCGACCTGGTGCCGGCCACAGTTCCCCCTCGCCGGCCCCGCGGCCCGCTCGATCCGATGGACGCCGGACGTCGGGACCCACTGCACTGGGTGACCGCCGGCGCCGCCCAGCCCGGGAACGGACCGATGGATCGGCGCTTTCCGTGGCTGGACGGTCGGATACAAGCAGTTCCAGCGGTGCCGGTGGTGACTCAGCGTGAACATCCCACCAAAGGAGTGAGAGCCGGACCCGTGTCGTTACCCCGATCGGAGGGACGCCGCCGGAATCGGTGGAGGTACCTTCGCCGTCGTGAGCGACCGCTGGTTCCAGGACTACGTGCCGGGGACGACCTCCGAGTACGGCCCGATCCGGGTGGACGAGGAGGAGGTGGTCGACTTCGGCCGGCGGTTCGACCCGCAGCCCTTCCACGTCGACGCCGAGGCGGCGTCGGCCGGGCCCTTCGGTGGTCTCATCGCCAGCGGCTGGCACACCTGCGCCTTGATGATGCGGCTGCTCGCCGACCAGTACCTGTCCCCGGTGTCCAGCCTCGGTTCCCCGGGCATCGACGAGCTGCGCTGGATCCAGCCCGTCCGGCCCGGCGACGAGCTGACGCTCCGGGCCACCGTCGACCAGGCCCGTCTCTCGCGCAGCAAACCGGACCGCGGCATCGTGCACACGCGGGTGGAACTGGTCGACCAGGCCGGAGCGGTGGTCCTGACCCTGCGGGCCATGAACCTCATCCGCACCCGTCCGGACGGCGCCCGCTGATCACGGTCGTGCGTACACCTGCACGATCCGTCGGCCGCCCCCCACCGGAGGCCCGATGACCCAGCCCATGCCCCGCGGCCACCGGGTCGCGGGGGCCCTGATCGGCTCGGCGGTCGGTGACGCGCTCGGCGCCCCGTTCGAGTTCGGACCGCCGGGCCGGTTCTCGGCCCGCTTCCCCTCCCCCGCCCGCGGCCTCGCCACCGAGATGTGCGGCGGCGGCTCGCTGGACCGGGAGCCCGGCGAGTTCACCGACGACACCCAGATGGCCCTGCTGCTCGCCACCTCACTGGTCGAGCACGGCGGGCTGGACGAGGCCGACGTCTTCGACCGGTTCCGGCCCTGGCACACCGCCGCCGGCGAGCACTCCGGCCACTCCGGGCACGCCGCCGGCAACGGCTCGCTGATGCGCACCGCGCCGGCCGCCATCCGCTTCGCCCGCGAGGGCCGGCAGGCCACGGTGGACGCCGCCCGCCGGATCTCCGCGCTCACCCACGGCGACCCGGCCACCGGCGAGGCCTGCGCGGTCTTCCACGAACTCGTCCGGGTCACCCTCGACGGCCGGGACCCGCTCGCCGCCGTCCCCGCCGCGCTGGAGCTCCTCGCCCCGGAGCACCGGGCCAGGTGGGCGACCGTACTGGCACCGGACTGGTCGCCGGACCGGGCCACCGAGGGCAACGGCGCCGTCTGGCCGACGCTGGGCTCCGCGCTCTGGGCACTGCGCCACGGCCGGACCTTCGCCGACACCATGCGGCTGGTCATCGACCTGGGCGGGGACACCGACACCGCCGCCGCGGTCACCGGCGGGCTGGCCGGCGCCGTGTTCGGCATCGCCGGCATCCCGATGCGTTGGACGTCGGTCGTGCACGGCCGGGTCCCCGGCTGCCCCGACCGGCTGTGGCAGCTGGCCCACCTGCACCACCTGGCCGCGATCCTGGACGGATCCCCGGAGCGGCCGTACGAGGCGGTGGAGACCCGCGGGCTGGAGCCGCGCGAGGTCGCCGAGGGAGTCTGGGCGGCCGACCTGGACGGCGCCCGGCACAGCTCGACCGACTTCGCCGTAGTCTCACTGTGTCGGACCGGGACGCGTTTCCCGCACGACGTGCAACGCTTTGCCTACCTGACCGACGACGACGCGAACAGCGAACTGGACGCCGTGCTCGCCGACGTCCTCGACGACATCGAGGCGCTACGGGCCGACGGCAGGCCGGTGCTCGTGCACTGCTTCGCCGGCCAGTCGAGGACAGGACTGGTGCTGCGCGCCTGGCTACGGCGTAGCGAGGGGCTGTCCGCGGCCGCGGCGACCGACGTCGTCGGGCGTCGCTGGCCGCACCTGAGCCTGTGGAACGACAGCTTCACCCACGCGCTCGAGCGCGTGCACTGACCGAACGACGAACGGGGCTCGACACATGGCACTGATCACCTGCCCCACCTGCAACTCCGAAGAGATCTCCGGCAAGCCGCAGGCCGACGGCCGGCTGCTGATCCACTGCGAGGACTGCGGCAACGAGTGGCTGCGCGGGGAGACCCGTCGCGACCCGGCCCGGCCCGCCGTCCAGTCGATCGACTC
>JAOPWG010000005.1 GCA_025965775.1 Modestobacter sp.
AGCCGATGGGGCGCGGCCGAGCGAAGGCCAAGCAAACACGCGTGGCCCGTGAGCTCAAGTACAGCTCACCCAATACCGACCTCACGGCTCTGCAGCGTGAGCTCGCTGGTCAGCCGTCGTCGTTCCCAGCACGCGGGGGAACGACCGACGACGAGGACGACGCCTTGAGCGATCGATGGGCGCCGGACGACGACACGGACGACGACTGGGCAGCCAGCCGTTGACCAGTCGAGCGGGCTGACCCGGCACCACTGCACCGCACTGACACCGCCGCTCCCACTCCGGGGGCGGCGGTGTCGTCATGCCCGCGGGCGGAGCGGCCGCCCCCCCTCCCCCGGCGTGCCGGGAGGCCGGTGAGCTCAGCGGTAGGAGCCGACGAGCGATGCCGCGGGCCCGCCGGTCGCCGCACCCACTGTGCCGGCGACCCAGGCGGGCACCCCGCGGGCGGCCAGCAGCTCCACGGCCCGGTCGGCGACCGACGGCGAGACCGACGCGACCATGCCCACCCCGCAGTTGAACGCCCGCTCGGACTCCGCGCGGGGCACGCCGTGCTCCTCCAGCAGCCGCACCACCGGCGGGAGCGCCCAGGTGTTGCGGTCCAGCACGGCGGACAGGCCCTCCGGGACGACCCGTGCGGTGTTCCCGGCCAGGCCGCCCCCGGTGATGTGCGCGTAGGCGTGGACGTCGTCCACACCGAGCGCGGCGACCAGCTCCAGGCAGGCCAGCGCGTAGATCCGCGTGGGCTCGAGCAGCTCCTCACCCAGTGGCCGGGACAGTCCCGCCGGGGTGGCGGTCAGGTCGAGCTCGGACCGGTCCACGACCCGGCGGACCAGGGAGTAGCCGTTGGAGTGCAGCCCGGAGGACGCCATCGCCAGCACGACGTCCCCGGCCCGTACCCGCTCCGGGCCCAGCACGGCATCGGCCTCGACGACCCCGACCGCAGTGGCGGCCAGGTCGTACTCGTCGGCGTCCATCAGGTCGCCGTGCTCGGCGGTCTCGCCCCCGACCAGGGCCGCGCCGGCCGCGGTGCACCCGGCGGCGATGCCGGTGACGATCGCGGCGATGCGTTCGGGCACGACCCGGCCGCAGGCCACGTAGTCCTGCAGGAACAGCGGCTCGGCGCCGCAGGCGACCAGGTCGTCGACGACCATGGCGACCAGGTCGATGCCCACGGTGTCGTGCCGGTCCAGCGCCCGGGCCAGCGCGATCTTGGTGCCGACGCCGTCGGTCGAGGAGGCCAGCAGCGGCCGGCGGTACTTCGCGGTGTCCAGGGCGAACAGCCCGGCAAAGCCGCCGAGACCGCCGACCACCTCGGGGCGGTTGGTCTTCTCCACCGCCGAGCGCATCAGCGTCACGGCGCGCTCACCGGCGTCGATGTCCACACCCGACGCGGCGTACGTCAGGTCGTCCTGGGACGACGAGCCGGTCACGGCCGGGTGAGGGCGTCGTCGGCGCCGCCGGGCACGCTGGGGCTGCCGGCCTGCTGACCGGTCCACCCGCTGACCGCCCGGGCCGACTCCTCGGAGTCCGTCATCGCCCGCCGGCCGATGCCCTCCAGCACGTGCTTGCCCAGCACCTCGGGCTCCCCCAGCGGGATCGGGTACTCGCCGGTGAAGCATGCGGTGCACAGCCGGTTGGCCGGCTGCTCGGTGGCGGCGATCAGCGACTGCTCGGAGACGTAGCCCAGCGAGTCGGCGTTGATCGAGGCGCGCACGCCGTCGACGTCCAGACCGTTGGCGACCAGCTCGGCGCGGCTGGCGAAGTCGATGCCGTAGAAGCACGGCCACTTCACCGGCGGCGAGGAGATCCGCACGTGCACCTCGAGCGCGCCGGCCTCCCGCAGCATCCGGATCAGCGCCCGCTGCGTGTTGCCGCGGACGATCGAGTCGTCGACGACGACCAGTCGCTTGCCGCGGATGACGTCGCGCAGCGGGTTGAGCTTGAGCCGGATGCCCAGCTGCCGGATGGTCTGCGACGGCTGGATGAACGTGCGGCCGACGTAGGAGTTCTTGACCAGGCCGAGGCCGTAGGGAATGCCGGAGGCCTCGGCGTAACCGACCGCGGCGGGGGTTCCCGACTCGGGCACCGGGATGACCAGGTCGGCGTCGGCCGGGTGCTCCTTGGCCAGCCGCCGGCCGATCTCCACCCGGGCGGCGTGCACGGTGCGGCCGGAGATGGTGGTGTCGGGCCGGGCGAGGTAGACGTACTCGAAGACACAGCCCTTGGGTGCGGCGGGCGCGAAGTGCTGGGAGCGCAGCCCGTCCTCGTCGATGGCGATCAGCTCGCCGGGCTCGACCTCGCGGACGAAGGACGCGCCACAGATGTCCAGCGCCGCGGTCTCACTGGCGACCACCCAGCCGCGCTCCAGCCGGCCGAGCACCAGCGGCCGCACTCCCTGGGGGTCGCGGGCGGCGTAGAGGGTGTTCTCGTCCATGAAAGTGAGGCTGAAGGCGCCGCGCAGCATCGGCAGCACCTCCATCGCGGCCGCCTCGACCGAGAGGTCGGGCCGGGCACTGATCAGCGAGGTGATCAGGTCCGAGTCGGTGGTCGAGGTGAACGCCCCTGCCACGCCGTCGTTCGCGGCCGCACTGGCCAGTTCCGCGGTGTTGACCAGGTTTCCGTTGTGGCACAGCGCCAGACTGGTGCCGGCACCGGTGGTCCGGAAGGTCGGCTGGGCGTTCTCCCAGGTGGAGGCGCCGGTCGTGGAGTACCGGGTGTGCCCGACCGCGAGGTGCCCACGCAGGCTGCCCAAGGTCGGTTCGTCGAAGACCTGGCTGACCAGCCCGAGGTCCTTGTAGACCACGACCGAGGCACCGTCGGACACCGCGATCCCGGCCGCCTCCTGTCCGCGGTGCTGGAGGGCGTACAGGCCGAAATAGGTCAGCTTCGCGACCTCCTCCCCCGGCGCCCAGACCCCGAACACGCCGCAGGCGTCCTGGGGACCGGGAGCAGAAGGATCGAGGTCGTGCGTCAGCCGTCCATCACCGCGAGGCACGGTTCGAGAGTACCGGCGGGGTGACGGAGCGCGAGCCCGGGCCGGGTGGCGCGTGCCACTCGGCCCGGGTCCCCCGTGGCCTAGTGCAGGTGCGGCAGCTCGGCGGCGATCGTCGTGTCGTCCCCGTGACCGGTGTGCACCACCGTGTCCCCGGGCAGCGACATCAGCCGGGAACGGATCGAGGTCAGGATCGTCGGCTTGTCGCTGAAGGAGCGACCGGTAGCCCCCGGCCCGCCGCAGAACAGCGTGTCGCCGGTGAAGACGGTCGCCAACTCCGGCGCGTAGAGGCAGGTACTGCCGGGCGAGTGGCCCGGCGTGTGCAGCGCCTGCAGCGTCGTCCCGGCCACGGCGAACCGCGTGCCGTCGGCGATCTCGGCGTCCGGGGCGGCGTCCGCGTGCACGACGTCCCACAGCATCCGGTCGGCCGGGTGGAACCAGATCGGCGCGTCGACGGCCTCGCGCAGCGCGACCGCGGCGGTGATGTGGTCGTTGTGCCCGTGGGTCAGCACGATCCCGACGACCTTCCGGCCGCCGATCGCCGCCACGATGGGCGCGGCGTCGTGCGGGGCGTCGATGACCAGCACCTCGTCGTCGTTCCCGACGAGCCAGACGTTGTTGTCGACGTCGAAGTCCTGCCCGTCGAGGCTGAAGACCCCGCTGATCACCGTCTTCTCGACGCGGACCGGCGCGCTCACTTGTCGAACACCACGACCGAGCGCAGGACCTCGCCCTTGTGCATCTTCTCGAAGGCGCTCTCCACGGCGTCCAGGCCGATCGTCTCCGACACGAACGCGTCGAGGTCGAAGCGCCCCTGCAGGTACAGGTCGATGAGCATCGGGAAGTCGCGGGAGGGAAGGCAGTCGCCGTACCAGGAGGACTTCAGCGCCCCACCGCGGCCGAAGATCTCGATCATCGGCAGGGTGATCTCCATGGTCGGGTTCGGGACACCGACCAGGACGACGGTGCCGGCCAGGTCCCGGGCGTAGAAGGCCTGCTCGTAGACAGCCGGGTGGCCGACGGCGTCGATCGCCACGTCCACACCGAAGCCGCCGGTCAGCTCCTTGATCCGGGCGACCGCGTCGGTCTCCTTCGAGTTGACCGTGTGGGTGGCGCCCATGCCCCTGGCCCACTCGAGCTTCCGGTCGTCGATGTCGACGGCGATGATCGTGGTCGCGCCGGCCAGCGCCGACCCGGCGATCGCCGCGTCACCCACCCCGCCACAGCCGAAGACCGCGACCGAGTCGCCGCGGCTCACGCCGCCGGTGTTGATGGCCGCACCGACGCCGGCCATCACGCCGCAGCCGAGCAGGCCGGCGGCGGTCGGCGGGGCCGCCGGGTCGACCTTGGTGCACTGGCCCGAGTGCACCAGCGTCTTCTCTGCGAAGGCGCCGATGCCCAGCGCCGGGGACAGCTCGGTCCCGTCGGCGAGGGTCATCTTCTGCGCGGCGTTGTGGGTGTTGAAGCAGTACCAGGGCTTGCCCTTGGCGCAGGCGCGGCACTCGCCGCACACCGCGCGCCAGTTCAGGATCACGTAGTCACCGACCGCGACGTTGGTGACGCCCTCGCCCACGGCCGAGACGATCCCCGCCGCCTCGTGGCCCAGCAGGAAGGGGAACTCGTCGTTGATCCCGCCCTCGCGGTAGTGCAGGTCGGTGTGGCAGACCCCGCAGGCCTGCACGTCCACCACCGCCTCACCCGGACCCGGGTCCGGAACGATGATCGTCTCGATGGAGACCGGAGCACCTTTGCTGCGCGCGACGACGCCCTTCACCTCGTATGGCATGACCCGAGCTTAGGTACCGGGCCGCACCGGCGGACCGCAGCCTCCACAGCACGGAAGTGCACGATGCAACGATTCGATCTCGGCGTCCCCCCGACGAGGGTGCTCAGCAGGCCGGATGCCCTGGCCGGACGTAGCGTCGCCTGGGCCCTTGACCTGTCTCACAGGCAGCGCTCAGGCGAGCGTCCGTCCCGGCGTCCGTCGTCCCCGTTCCCGGAGGTCGATCCGTGGCAGTACCCAGCTTCCTGGCTCGGGAGCGCATCATCGCGCGTCCCGGCTTCAACCGCTGGCTCATCCCGCCAGCCGCCCTCGCCGTCCACCTGTGCATCGGCCAGGTCTATGCCACCAGCGTCTACAAGCTCGCCCTTCAGAAGGACTTCGGGACGAGCCTGACGCGCATCGGCATCATCTTCTCGATCGCCATCGTGATGCTCGGCCTTTCCGCCGCACTCTTCGGTACGTGGGTCGACCGCAACGGTCCGCGCGCGGCCATGTTCACCGCGGCCTGCTTCTGGTCGGCCGGCTTCCTGATCGGCTCGCTGGGCATCGCCACCGGCCAACTGTGGCTGCTCTACCTCGGCTACGGCGTCATCGGCGGCATCGGGCTGGGCATCGGCTACATCTCCCCGGTCTCCACGCTGATCAAGTGGTTCCCCGACCGCCCCGGCCTGGCCACCGGCATGGCGATCATGGGCTTCGGGGGCGGCGCGCTCATCGCCACCCCGCTGTCCCGTCAGCTGATGGGCCTCTACGACCCGGCCTACGACGGCACCGCCGCAACGGTCGCCAGCGGTGACGCGGTCGCCAAGCTGTTCGTGACGCTGGGCCTGGTCTATCTGGTCTTCATGATGTTCGGCGCGTTCATCGTCCGGGTGCCCGCCGACGGCTGGAGGCCCGACGGGTTCGACCCCGCGACGGTCAAGCAGAAGGCCCTGGTCACCACCGACAGCGTCTCGGCGGGCAACGCCATCAGGACCCCGCAGTTCTGGCTGCTGTGGGTCGTGCTGTTCTGCAACGTGACCGCCGGCATCGGCATCCTCGAGCAGGCCAGCCCGATGATCCAGGACTTCTTCCGCAACGGTGGGACCTCCGCGGTCGCCGTGGCTGCAGCCGGCGGTTTCGTCGGCGTCCTGTCCCTGTTCAACATGGCCGGCCGCTTCGTGTGGTCCTCGACCTCGGACAAGATCGGCCGCAAGCCGATCTACATGGTCTACCTGGGCGTCGGCCTGGTCATGTACGTCCTGCTGGCCACCGTCGGCAGCAGCGCGCCCTGGCTGTTCGTCGTCCTGGCCGCCGTGATCATCAGCTTCTACGGCGGCGGGTTCGCCACCATCCCGGCCTACCTGCGCGACCTGTTCGGCACCTACCAGGTGGGCGCCGTCCACGGCCGGCTGCTGACCGCGTGGTCGGCCGCCGGTGTCGCCGGGCCGCTGATCGTCAACGGCGTCCTCGACTCCCGGGGCACCCCGGGGCAGCTCGTCGCCGGTGACTACCGCCCCGCGCTGTTCATCATGGTCGGTCTGCTCGCCGTCGGCTTCGTCGCCAACCTGCTGGTGCGCCCGGTGGCCGCCAGGTGGCACGAGCCGAAGGCCGACCCGTCCCTTCCCACGTCCACCCCGGAAACGAGTGCCGCACGATGACCGAGCCGCAGCAGACCCACACCCCCGTCGGCCTGATCGCCTTCGCCTGGGCCCTCGTCGGCGTCCCGCTGGTGTACGGCCTGTACCAGACGATCAAGACGGCCAGCTCGCTCTTCAGCTGACCGACACCCGCCCCACCCCCTGCGCCCCGTCTGCTCACCGAGCAGGCGGGGCGTCGGGTTGCAGGGGTTTCGGCGAGCATCGCCGTCCACCTGGGACGAGCGGGGGCCGAGGCCCCCCGGGAGAGGCGGGAAAAGGCTCAGCGCCGCAGGGGTACGGCACCTGGCCGCGGTGTCGTCCGTCAGGACGACGAGGTGCGCAGTGGCGGCAACGGCAGGTGGGCCGAGAGGTCCGCGCGGTTGCCGCTGGCGCTGACCCGCCCCTCGCCCACCGCCTCGGACCAGGTCGACGCGCCGGTGGCCAGCCGCAGCCAGGTGGCGGCGTCGGTCTCGACCACGTTGGGTGGGGTGCCGCGCGTGTGCCGGGGGCCGGGGACGCACTGGACGGCGACGAACGGGGGCACCCGCAGCTCGACCGACCGGCCGGGCACCTGCTGGGCCAGCCAGCGCGCCGAGGTCTTCACCGCCGCGCCCAGCACCGGGCGCGGCGGCTGCTCGGCCTCCTCGGCCAGCCAGGCCGCCGTGGGCGCCAGCGCAGCGCGCAGGTCCTCGGCGGAGATCGGTGCCGACCCGGCCATCAGCTGGTCGGAACGGTCCCCGCCGGCACGGTGCCGACTGCGGCCTCGGGCGAGCCGAACAGCGCCGGCAGGGTGGCGGACCAGGCGGCGCGGAGCTCGTCCAGCGACAGCTCGAACAGGTCGGTGAGGACCAGCGCCTCGCCACCGGTGACGCCCAGCTCGGTGACCGGCACACCGGCCGCCTCGGCGGCGGCCCGCACGGCCACCGGGTCGGCGGTGGTGACCACGGCCCGCGCGACCGACTCGCTGAGCAGCGCCGGGAAGGCCTCGTTCGAGAGGGTCAGCGTGGCCCCCACCCCGTACCGCAGCGCGGACTCGGTGAGCGCCTGCGCCAGGCCTCCGTCGGCGAGGTCGTGCGCGGAACCGACCAGCCCGTCGTGGGACAGGGTGGCCAGCAGGTCCCCGAGGGCCCGCTCCGCGGCGAGGTCGAGCCGCGGCGGCCGCCCCCCGAGGTGCCCGTGGACGACGGCGGCCCAGGCCGATCCACCGAACTCCGGTCGGGTCTCCCCCAGCAGCAGCACCGTCTCCCCCGGGGCCCGCCAGCCGGCGGACACCCGGCGGCGGACGTCGGCGTGCACGCCGAGCACCCCGATCACCGGAGTCGGGTTGATCGGCACGTCGCCGGTCTGGTTGTAGAGGCTGACGTTGCCCCCGGTGACCGGCAGGCCCAGCTCGCGGCAGCCGTCGGCCAGGCCGCGGACCGCCTCGGCGAACTGCCACATCACCTCGGGCTCCTCCGGGGAGCCGAAGTTCAGGCAGTTGGTGACCGCCAGCGGCCGGGCACCGGAGACGGCGACGTTGCGGTAGGCCTCGGCCAGGTTAAGCTGCGCGCCGGTGTAGGGGTCCAGCCGGGCGAAGCGGGCGTTCCCGTCCAGCGCCAGCGCGATGCCGCGGTGGGTCTGCTCGTCGATCCGCACCACGCCGGCGTCCTCGGGCTGGGCCAGCACCGTGTTGCCCCGGACGTAGCGGTCGTACTGCTCGGTGACCCAGGACTTGTCGGCGCCGTCCGGGCTGCTGACCACGGCCAGCCAGGCGGCGCGCAG
>JAOPWG010000007.1 GCA_025965775.1 Modestobacter sp.
ACTTCATCGAGGGCCTGTCCCCGGCGGTGTCGATCGACCAGAAGTCGACCAACCGGAACCCGCGGTCGACCGTCGGCACCATCACCGAGGTCTACGACTACCTCCGGCTGCTCTACGCCCGCGCCGGCCAGCCGCACTGTCCCAACTGCGGCAAGCCGATCTCGCGGCAGACGCCGCAGCAGATCGTCGACCAGGTCCTCGCCATGGAGGAGGGCACGCGCTTCCAGGTGCTGGCGCCGGTGGTCCGCGCCCGCAAGGGTGAGTACGTCGACCTGTTCAGCTCGCTGCAGACGCAGGGCTTCTCCCGCGTCCGGGTCGACGGGACCATCCACCAGCTCACCGACCCGCCGAAGCTGAAGAAGCAGGAGAAGCACACGATCGAGGTGATCGTGGACCGGTTGACGGTCAAGGACAGCGCGAAGCGGCGGCTCACCGACTCCGTCGAGACGGCCCTCGGCCTGGCCGGCGGGCTCGTCGTGCTCGACTTCGTGGACCTGCCCGAGGGCGACCCGCAGCGGGAACGGACCTTCTCCGAGCACCTCGCCTGCATCGACGACGGCCTGTCCTTCGAGGCGCTCGAGCCCCGCTCCTTCTCCTTCAACTCCCCGTTCGGGGCCTGCCCCGAGTGCACCGGCATCGGCACCCGCAAGGAGGTCGACCCCGAGCTCGTCGTCCCCGACCCGACGAAGAGCCTCGGCGACGGGGCGGTCGCCCCGTGGGCCGGCTCGATGAGCAACGAGTACTTCACCCGGCTGCTGTCCGGCCTCTCGGACATGCTGGGCTTCTCGATGACGACGCCGTGGGAGGAGCTCCCGGCCACCGTGCAGAAGGCGGTGCTGCACGGGTCTCCGGACCAGGTGCACGTGCGCTACAAGAACCGCTACGGCCGCGAGCGCAGCTACTACGCCGCTTTCGAGGGCGTGCTGCCCTTCCTCGAGCGCCGGCACGAGGACACCGACAGTGACTTCATGCGGGACAAGTACGAGGGCTACATGCGCGACGTGCCGTGCCCCGTCTGCCACGGCACCCGGCTCAAGCCCGAGATCCTCGCCGTCAAGATGAACGGCCGGTCCATCGCCGAGGTCACCAATCTGTCCATCGGGGACGCCTCGGAGTGGCTGGCCGCGCTGGAGCTGGGGGAGCGGGAGCGGGCGATCGCCGACCGCGTGCTCAAGGAGATCCAGGCGCGGCTGTCCTTCCTGGTCGACGTCGGACTGGACTACCTGTCGCTGGACCGGCCCGCCGCCACCCTGGCCGGCGGGGAGGCGCAGCGGATCCGGCTGGCGACCCAGATCGGGTCCGGCCTCGTCGGCGTCCTCTACGTGCTGGACGAGCCCTCCATCGGGCTGCACCAGCGCGACAACATCCGGCTGATCGAGACTCTGGTCCGGCTGCGCGACATGGGGAACACCCTCATCGTCGTCGAGCACGACGAGGACACCATCAAGCAGGCGGACTGGATCGTCGACATCGGCCCGGGCGCGGGCGAGCACGGCGGCGAGGTCGTCGTCAGCGGCACCCTCGCGGACCTGCTCGCCAGCGAGCGGTCGCTCACCGGCGCATACCTGTCCGGGCGGATGGAGATCACCATCCCGAAGGAGCGCCGGCAGCCGGAGCCGGGCCGTGAGCTGGTCGTCAAGGGGGCCCGGGAGCACAACCTCCGCGGCGTCGACGTGACCTTCCCGCTCGGCTGCCTGGTGGCGGTCACGGGTGTGTCCGGCTCCGGGAAGTCCAGCCTGGTCAACGACATCCTCTACACGACGCTGGCCAACGAGCTGAACCGCGCGCGGATGGTGCCCGGCCGGCACCGCACCATCACGGGCCTCGACCAGCTCGACAAGGTCGTCGGCGTCGACCAGTCGCCGATCGGCCGCACCCCGCGGTCCAACGCCGCCACCTACACCGGCGTGTTCGACCACCTGCGCAAGCTGTTCGCCAGCACCTCGGAGGCGAAGGTCCGCGGCTACCTGCCGGGCCGTTTCTCCTTCAACGTCAAGGGCGGCCGCTGCGAGGCCTGCTCCGGCGACGGCACGCTCAAGATCGAGATGAACTTCCTGCCGGACGTGTACGTCCCCTGCGAGGTCTGCAAGGGCGCCCGGTACAACCGGGAGACCCTCGAGGTGCACTACAAGGGCAAGACGATCGCCGAGGTCCTCGACATGCCGATCGAGGAGGCCGCAGAGTTCTTCGCGGCGATCCCGGCGATCTCCCGGCACCTGCGCACGCTCACCGACGTCGGGCTGGGCTACGTCCGGCTCGGTCAGCCCGCGCCGACCCTCTCCGGCGGTGAGGCGCAGCGGGTGAAGCTGGCCAGCGAGCTGCAGAAGCGGTCCACCGGCCGGACGATCTATGTCCTCGACGAGCCGACCACCGGCCTGCACTTCGAGGACATCCGCAAGCTGCTGCTGGTCATCCAGGGCCTGGTCGACAAGGGCAACTCGGTCATCGTCATCGAGCACAACCTCGACGTGATCAAGAGCGCCGACTGGCTGATCGACATGGGCCCCGAGGGGGGCTTCCGCGGGGGCACGGTCGTCGCCGAGGGCCCACCGGAGTTCGTGGCCTCCGTGCCGGAGAGCCACACCGGTCGGTTCCTAGCGGAGATCCTCGACCCGAAGGCTGTCGCGGCGGCCGCGGCGCCGAAGAAGCGGGTCCGGAAGAAGGCGAGCTGACGGCGCCTCTTGCGCGGCGGTGCGTCCGCCCGGTAGGCCGAAGTGGCACACCTCAGGGACGAGAGGCCCGACATGACGACCACGTCCGGAGAACTGCACGTCTTCCAGAGCGTGGACGGCGTGCGAGTCACCTACCGTCGCTGGCTGCCGGACGGCGAGGTGCGGGCCACGATCCAGCTGGTGCACGGCGCCTCCGAGCACTCCGGCCGATACGGCCGGCTCGCCGGCGCCCTCACCGCGCGGGGGCTGGCGGTCCATGCGATGGATCTGCGAGGGCACGGCCGCACCGCCGAGGGAACCGGCACCGGCCGGTTCGGCGACCCCGGTTTCGATGGAGTGCTCCACGACGTCCAGGCGTTGCAGCTGATCGCCGCCGAGCAGCACCCGGGCGTGCCGCGGGTGCTGCTCGGGCACTCGATGGGCTCGATCATCGCCCTGGCCGCCGCGGAGCGGGACGGCGCCGAGCTGGCCGGTCTGGTCCTGTCCGGGCCGCTGGGCGTCAACCCGGCCCTCGCCGACACGGTCTCCCAGCTGGAGGCGGCGGTCGCCGCCGGTCTGGCCGACCAGCCGCTGGACGCCCTAGGGGCGTTCAACCAGTCCTTCGAGCCCGCCCGCACCGCCTACGACTGGCTGTCCCGGGACGCCGCGGAGGTCGACGCCTACATCGCCGACCCGCTCGCCGGGGACGAGATGCCGCTGACCTACGGGTACGCCGCCGAGGTCTTCGGCGTCTCCGTCCGGGCGTCCAGCCCCGAGGGTGTCGCCGCGCTCCCGGACGGCCTGCCGGTGCTGCTGCTCTCCGGCTCCCGCGACCCGGTCGGCGGCGAGCAGGCCGGCCAGGTCACCGCGCTGGCCGGCCTGCTGCGGGACCGTGGGCTCCCGGTCGAGCAGCACGTCTATCCGGACGCCCGGCACGAGGTCTTCAACGAGACCAACCGGGACGAGATCGTCGCCGATCTGGTCGGCTGGATGGAGCAACGGCTGCCGGGATGAGCACCGGGGACGGGACCGCGCTTTCCGGCCACAGTGCCCCGATGCCCGCCCGGTGCGG
This sequence comes from Modestobacter sp., assembly GCA_025965775.1. Lineage (GTDB taxonomy): Bacteria > Actinomycetota > Actinomycetes > Mycobacteriales > Geodermatophilaceae > Modestobacter. Next base: position 3,724 of record JAOPWG010000007.1, read on the forward strand.
CCGTCGGACTGTCGGCGGCCCGACCTAGTCTGGGGACATGCCCGACCCGTCCACGTACCGCCCAGCGGTCGGCAGCATCCCCGAGGACCCAGGCGTCTACAAGTTCCGCGACCCAGCCGGCCGGGTCATCTATGTGGGCAAGGCCAAGAGCCTGCGCCAGCGGCTGAACAGCTACTTCGCCGACGTCTACGGGCTCCACCCGCGTACCCGCCAGATGGTCACCACCGCGGCCAGCGTCGAATGGACCGTCGTCGGCACCGAGGTCGAGGCGCTCCAGCTCGAGTACAACTGGATCAAGGAGTTCGACCCGCGGTTCAACGTCCGCTACCGGGACGACAAGAGCTACCCGAGCCTGGCCGTGACGCTGAACGAGCAGTTCCCCCGCCTGCAGGTGATGCGCGGCCCCAAGCGCAAGGGGGTCCGTTACTTCGGCCCGTACGCCCACGCCTGGGCGATCCGGGAGACCCTCGACACCCTCACGAGGGTCTTTCCGGCGCGCACCTGCTCGGCCGGCGTCTTCAAGCGGGCGGGGCAGATCGGCCGCCCCTGCCTGCTCGGATACATCGGCAAGTGCGCGGCGCCCTGTGTCGGGCGGGTCAGCGCCGAGGAGCACCGGCAGATCGTCGATGACTTCTGCGACTTCATGGGCGGCCGGACCGAGCAGATGATCCGTCGCCTGGAACACCAGATGGCCGAGGCGGCGGCCGATCTGGAGTACGAGAAGGCCGCCCGCTTGCGCGATGACCTCGGTGCGCTCCGTCGCGCCCTGGAGAAGCAGGCGGTCGTCCTGGGCGACGGCACCGACGCCGACGTCGTCGCCTTCGCCCAGGACGACCTGGAGGCCGCCGTCCAGGTCTTCCACGTCCGCGGCGGCCGGGTCCGCGGCCAGCGCGGCTGGGTGGTTGAGAAGGTGGAGGATTCCACCACCCCGGACCTCGTGGAACACCTCCTGCAGCAGGTTTACGGAGATGAGGGGCACGGCCACGGAAGGCTGCCCCGTGAAGTCCTGGTGCCGGTCGCGCCCAGCAACGCTGAGGAACTGACCGAGTGGCTGGGCGGCATGCGGGGGGCCAAGGTTGATATCCGGGTACCGCAGCGCGGGGACAAAGCCGCCCTCATGTCGACTGTGCGCGAGAACGCCGAGCACGCGTTGAAGCTGCATAAGACCCGCCGGGCCGGGGACATTACCGTGCGGTCGCAGGCACTTCAGGAACTGCAGGAGGCGCTGGACCTTCCGGTGCCCCTGCTGCGCATTGAGTGCTTCGATGTCTCCCACGTCCAGGGCACCAACG
>JAOPWG010000012.1 GCA_025965775.1 Modestobacter sp.
GGGTCGAAGCCGAGCACCTCCTTGAGGGCCGCCACCTCGTCCTTGCCGAGCGCGCTGCCGTGGGCACCCTCGGTGTTCTGCTTGGTGGGCGAGGGCCAGGCGATGATCGTGCGCAGCTGGACGAAGGTGGGCCGGTCGGTGACCTTCCTGCCCTCCTCGATGGCGTCGAGCAGCGCCTTGACGTTCTCCTTGTACTCGCCGCCCTCGAGCCAGTCCACGGTCGCCACGTGCCAGCCGTACGCCGCGTAACGGGCCGCGGTGTCCTCGGTCAGCGCGATGTCGGTGTGACCCTCGATCGAGATGAAGTTGCGGTCGTAGATCAGCGTCAGGTTGCCCAGCCGCTGCGTGGCGGCGAGGGAGGACGCCTCGGAGCTGATGCCCTCCTCGATGTCACCGTCCGACGCGAGGCAGTAGATCTGGTGGTCGAAGACCGACTCGCCCTCGGGGGCGTCGGGGTCGAGCAGGCCGCGCTCACGCCGGGCGGCCATCGCCATGCCCACGGCGTTGCCCACGCCCTGACCCAGCGGACCGGTGGTGGTCTCGACGCCGGGCGTGTGGTTGACCTCGGGGTGGCCCGGGGTCAACGAGCCCCAGGTGCGCAGCGCCTGGAGGTCGGCCAGCTCCAGGCCGTAGCCGGACAGGTAGAGCTGTACGTAGAGGGTGAGGCTCGAGTGCCCCATCGAGAGGACGAACCGGTCACGGCCGGCCCACTGCGGGTCGTTCGGGTCGTGCCGGAGCCACTTCTGGAAGAGCAGGTACGCCGTCGGCGCCATGCTCATCGCGGTGCCCGGGTGGCCGTTGCCGACCTTCTGCACGGCGTCCATCGCCAGCACGCGGGTGGTGTCGATCGCCTTCCGGTCGAGCTCGCTGAAACCCTCCGGGAGGGTGGGGTGCGGCCGGCGTGGCGACCCGGTGGGAGTGTCGCTGGCGGCCTCGGCCGGCGCTTCGGGCTCGGTGCTCTGGGTCCCGCTGTCTGTGGTCATGTGGCCTCGGTGCTCCCTCGGGGGTCGGTCGGTGTCGGACCCGCCCGGGGGGCGCGGGGGGCCACCCACCCCGGGCGGGACGACAATGCGCGCCACGGCCACCCGGGGTCGGGCGCGATCCGGGCCAGCGAGGGGACGCACCGTCGTCGTCGACGTCCGTCCTACCCGCTGCGCGCGCAGCATCAACGTGATCAACCCTAGTCGTGCCCGGTCATTCCCGGACGGCGCCCGGGCTACAGTGGTCCGGCAACCCATCCCCGGCAGAGAAGGACCCCGTGGTGCCCTGCTGCCCGCGCGTCGTCGCGCTCCTGGGCCCCCGGTGACGGCGATCGCCGAGCGTCCCCTCGTCCGGGCACGGACGCTGTCCACCGTGCGCGCCTACGTCGCGCTGACCAAGCCGCGGATCATCGAGCTGCTCCTGGTCACGACGTTGCCGGCGATGATGCTGGCGGCCGGCGGCTGGCCCTCGACGAGGCTGGTCGTGGCCACCCTGGTCGGCGGCACGTTGGCTGCCGGCGCGGCCAACGTCTTCAACTGCTACGTCGACCGCGACATCGACCAGCTCATGCACCGCACCGAGAACCGGCCGCTGCCGACCGGGGCGTTGACCCCGCGGGCGGCGCTGATCTTCGGGGTCGTGCTCACCGTGGTGTCCATCACGCTGCTGGCGCTGACCACCACGCCGCTGGCCGCAGCCCTGGCCGCTGCGGCGATCTTCTACTACGCCGTCCTCTACACGATGGTGCTCAAGCGGCGCACCCGGCGCAGCACGGAGTTCGGCGGCGTCCCCGGTGCCGCGCCCGTGCTCATCGGCTGGGCCGCGGTCACCGGGTCGCTGGACTGGCCGGCCGTCGTGTTCTTCGGCGTCGTGTTCTGCTGGCAGATGCCGCACTTCTGGGCGCTGGCGATGCGCTTCCGGGCCGACTACGCCCGCGCCGAGGTGCCGATGCTGCCCGTGGTCGCCAGCGCCCGCAGCGTGGGCCGGCAGTCCGTGGTGTGGGCCTGGGCGACGGTCGCGGTGTCGCTGCTGCTCTGGCCGGTGGCCGCCGACTACGGCATCGGCTGGATCTACACGCTGGCCGCGGGGGCGCTCGGCGTCTGGTTCGCCGTCGAGGCGCACAGGCTGCTCGGGCGCATCCGCCGGGACGTCGAGACCCGGCCGATGCAGCTGTTCCACGTGTCGATCTACTACATGGCCGCGTTGTCGCTGGCGATCGTGGTCGACGTCCTCGTCTGAGCCGAGCCCTCCCCGTCGCTCCGCTGTCCGACGTGCGCGGACGTGGCGTCACGACGAGGGGGGCGGAGGCTCCTCCGAGGAGGGACCTCAGCGGCTCACTGTGACCGGGGGACGGCTCCTGGTCGCGGTGCCGTCCGGAGGACGGCGGTGTGATCGTCGACGGACAGCTCGCTGGCGGGGCCGCGCACGGCCCACACCAGCCGTGCCGCGTAGACGGTGATCAGCACCGCGCCGGCCATGTGCGCCAGCACCAGCAGCGCGGGCACGTGGGTGAAGTACTGCACGTAGCCGATGACGCCCTGGGCCAGCTCGACGACCAGCAGGTCCCGCGCGGCGCGGCGGGCGCGCCCGGGGGCCTCCGTGGCGTGCAGCGCCACCAGCAGCGCAACGGTGAGCCCCACCAGCAGGAAGACGGCGTCGGCGTGCAGTTGGCTGATCAGCTGCGGGTCGAGGCCGGTCCGCCCGGCACCGGGGTCGCCGCTGTGCGGCCCGCTGCCGGTCACCACCGTGCCCAACACCTGGACGGCGCCGACGGCCACCGCGATGCCGATGACCAGCCCGGCCAGCGGCCGGCGGACGAGCAGGTGGCCGACGCCCACCTCCCGGGAGCGCAGCCACAGCACCGTGGCGACGGCCACCAGCACCATCGACAGCAGGAAGTGTGCGGCGACCGTCCACGGGTTGAGGCCGGTGAGCACCGTGACCCCGCCCAGGAGCGCCTGCGCCGGGATGCCGAGCAGGCTGAGCACGGCCAGCCGGCGCAGGTCGCGGCGCACCGACAGGAAGACCGCTGCAACCGTCGCCACGGCCACCACGACGAGGGCGAACGTCAGCAGCCGGTTGCCGAACTCGATGAGCCCGTGACCGGCCAGCTCCGGGGTCGGGGTGATGCTCCCGGCGGTGCACTGGGGCCAGGTGGGGCAGCCCAGGCCGGAGCCGGTGAGGCGGACCGCGCCGCCGGTCACCACGATCAGGCCGTTGGCGACCACGTTGAGCAGTGCGATGCGGGCGACGAGGGACGGTCGGACCACCGCGGGGAGAACCGGCACCCCGCCGATGCTACTGACCGCAGGAGTCACCGCCCCCGGTGCGACGAGCCGGGCGGCGACCCGCCCGACGAGCGCAGACCGCGGATCGAATCCCCGCCGACGCGGTGCGCGCGTCCCCGGGCGGGTAGGGGAGCACCGTCATCCACGATGGACGAGGAGCTCCCCTCATGACCAGTGGTTACCCCGGCGGACCCTATGCGGCCGGCCCGTTCGATGACTTCTTCCAGGCGTTCCTGGGCGCCGGCGGCGCGCAGCGGGGCATGCAGCGGGTGGACTTCACGCAGCTGCTCAGCGGCCAGGCGCGTGAGGTGCTCGCCGCGGCGGCCCGGCAGGCCGCGGCCTGGGGCGACACCGACCTGGACGGTGAGCACCTGCTGTGGGCGTTGGCCGGCCACGAGCCGACCCGCACCCTGCTGTCCCACGCCGGCGCCGACCCCGACCAGCTGCGCAGCCGGCTGGAGCAGCAACTGCGTCGGGGTACGCCGACGGATCGGCCCCCGGTGCTCACCCCCGCGGCCAAGCGCGCGCTGCTGGACGCCCACCAGGTGTCCCGGGCCAGCGGTGCCACCTACATCGGCCCCGAGCACCTGCTGTTCGCGCTGGCGCTGAACCCCGAGTCCGGCGCGGGCCGGGTGCTGCACAGCGCCCGGGTGACGCCCGAGGCGTTGCAGCGCGCCGCCGCCGGCGGCGCCGGCCCCGGCGGCGGGGG
>JAOPWG010000078.1 GCA_025965775.1 Modestobacter sp.
ACACCCTGGCCGCCGCGATCCCCGGCGCCACCACCAAGAAGCTGGACAGCGCCACCAGCGGGACGGTCCAGCTCCTGCTCGGCTCGGACTTCAACGGGGTCGGCAAGGCGGTCACCGTCGCTCCCCCGGCCGGCACCACGACCGGTGAGAACCCGCGGACGGCCGCGGACACCAGCTGCATCAACTGAGCCGGCAGCGCCCGACGGGCCCGTCACCAACCGGTGACGGGCCCGTCGTCGTCCGGGTCGGAAGGGCAGCGGCGGGACGAGCGCGCGGGGCGTGCCGCAGCCCGCTCATGACCACCGCGTCGCACCCGGCACCCACACGGAGTGCCGCCCGCCACGGACGCGCTCGGCGATCGCCACAGCAACGGCCTCGGAGGGGGTGGCCAGCGGCGCGGTGGGGGCGGAGAAGAACGCATCCAGGCCGGCCTCGATGGAGCCGGTCGACGTAGTTGGAGCCACGGGCGTGCTCACCGGCGACCGGGGACAGCGCACGATCACCTCGTGCCCTGCGGGCGCACGAGCCGGGCGAGTCCGGTTCCGACGAGTGTGCACGCGACGTCACTCGACCTGTCCGGGCGCGGCGACGCCGCGAGAGCGCCATGTAGCCGGTCGGCGTCCCCGCTGACCTGGCGCGCAGCATCCGCTGCGACTCCATCGCCTCGCGAACCGCTCCTCCCCGAGCAGGGGCGCGGCCCACACCGATCACCGGGGCGGCGCCGAGGGCATGCCGTCAGGCGGCGGGCAACCACGCCCCGGCACGCTGCTGGATCCCGCTGAGGTCCCGCGCCGACCGAAGGATCATTCGCGTGGGGACGCACGCAGCGGACGTCGCACGGCTCTCGTTGACGGCTGGGGAGGGTGGGACCACGGGTGCAGGACAGGTGCGACGGGCACCGAGACGACGCCGAGACGGCTGCCCACCGTGGCCTCTTCGTTACACTGCGATCGCACGGTGAGCGTGCCGCGGCCGTGTGCCGAGCACCCCGGATGGCGCAGGAACAAGGCGCGAGACCGGTCGAACCGTGCTCACCGGACTGCTCTCGCGGACAGCGGAGCGGAGTGCGGGCGGCGGGACACCGCCCCGGATGACACGGACGGGTGCCCGACCTGGGTCCACGCCGAGCACGAGATGAGGACAGCGTGGCCGGTCAGCACACCGCGATGACGAACGTCGTCAGCCGGCGATCCGCCGCATCCCCTCAGGATCGGACCGAGCGGATCCCGCCCGTCGGCCGCCCGCCGGCACCAGTTCCCCCGACGGCGCCCACCCCGGGGCGAGCCAGCGGAGTCCGGGTGGAGATCCAGGCCCTGCGTGCACTGGCGGTCTCCCTGGTCGTGCTCTACCACGTTGTCCCACTCCGACTGCCGGGCGGCTACGTGGGCGTGGACGTCTTCTTCGTCGTCTCGGGCTTCCTCATCACCGGTCACCTGCTGCGCGAGGTCGACCGCAGCGGCCGGGTCCGGCTGGGCCACTTCTGGGCCCGACGCGCGCGGCGACTGCTCCCCGCGGCGCTGCTGGTGCTACTGGCCACCACGGTCGCGGTCCTCCTGTGGGTCCCGCAGACGTACTGGCAGCAGTTCCTCCGCGCGATCGGCGGCTCTGCGCTGTACGTCGAGAACTGGCTGCTGGCCGGCGACGCCGTCGACTACCTGGCGCACACCAACGCGGCCTCCCCCGCGCAGCACTATTGGTCGCTGTCCACGGAGGAGCAGTTCTACCTGCTCTGGCCGCTACTCATCGTCCTCGCCGTCTGGCTGGCCGGCCGAACCGGTGTCAGCCGTCGCGTCGCCATTGGCGCCCTGCTCGGAATGCTCACGGTCGCCTCGTTCGGCTACTCGCTGTGGGCCACCACCCACTCCGCCCCGCAGGCCTACTTCACCACCCCCGCGCGGGCGTGGGAGTTCGGCCTAGGAGGCCTGCTCGGGCTGGTGGCCGCCTCGGCGCCGACCGGCCGGGACCGGCTCCGCTCGGTCGTGTCGTGGCTGGGCTTCGGCGCCATCGCCGTCACCGCGTTCACCTTCACCGCGGCCACCCCGTTTCCCGGGACGGCCGCGCTGCTCCCCGTCCTGGGAACCGTGGCGGTCATCTGGGCCGGCGCTCCGAACGACGACTGGAGCCCCACCACACTGGCGGCGTTCGGCCCGGTGCGGTTCCTCGGCGACATCTCCTACTCGGCCTACCTGTGGCACTGGCCGTTCGTGGTCATCGCCCCTTTCGCCCTGGGGCACGAGATGGGCACCCGGGCCAAGATCGCCGTCCTCGTGGCCACGGTGCTGGCCGCCTGGGCGACCAAAGTCTGGGTGGAGGACCCGGTACGCACCGGGACCCCCCTGGCTCGCCGCGGCCTGGGCACGACCTTCCTCGCCACCGCGGTCGCGACCGGTCTCGTCGTGGGGGTCGCAGCCGGCGGCTGGGTATACGTCAAGGTCCAGGTCGACCAGGCCCGCGAGGCGGCCGCCTCCTTCGCCGCCGGCGGCGACCCTTGCTTCGGTGCCGGCGCGATGGACGACCGGCGCGGCTGCGGCGACCCCTTCGCCTACACGGACACCGTCGACACGACCTTCGCCAAGAGCGACCTCTCCGCGGGCATGCCGTGCCTGCAGTCCGGGGCCAGCACCGAGGTGCGGACGTGCCGCTTCGGCAGCAGCCAGCCCACCGAGACCGTCGCGCTCATCGGTGACTCGCACACCGCGAGCATGGTCGAGGCGCTGCAGCAGGTGGCCGAGGACCGGAAGTGGGCGGTCGTCGTGCAGGTCAAGGCCGGCTGTCCGGCCCTGGCCACCGACCGGCTACTCGGCGCCAACATGCCGCTCAGTGAGCCCCCGAACTGCAAAGTGTGGGGAGAGAAGGTCCTAAGGGAGCTGGCGCAGGACCCCACCATCACCCGGGTGTTCACCAGCTACCGCTCCGACATCTACAAGTACGTCGACGACGACGGCAGCCTCAGCGACGCCATCCCGGCCGCCGTCGTGCAGACCCCCCTACGGGCGCTGGCCGACGCCGGCAAGCAGGTGTACGTCCTGCGTGCGGTCCCCTCGACCAATGGGGTGCACCTCGGCCCGGAGTCGATCGACCTGGAAGTGGGGGTACCGGACTGCATAGCAACGGCGCGCGCGGCCGACGACCCGTGCGCCGGCCCCCGCGACGTCCGGCTGACCCCCGACCGACTCGCCGAGGCCGCCGCGGCCATGCAGGACGACCGGGTGCGGGTGGTCGACCTGACCGATGCCTTCTGCGACGAGCGGACGTGCCACCAACTGATCGGTGGGGTGGTCGTCTACTTCGACGGCAGCCACGTGTCCGGGACCTTCTCCCGCACGCTCGGCCAGTTCATCGCCGACCAGCTGTAGTCGGGCACCCGGTCAGACGGGGGCGCCGGTCTCCTCGAAGCGGGCCAGCTCCTCAGGGGTGCCGAAGCAGTAGAAGTCGCCGCGCACCAGGCCCACCCCCCGCCCAGAGGCGATCAGCTCGTTGAACACGAGCGACACGTAGTACTCCGGCATCGCGGCGTCGATCTGGCGGGCCACCAGGCGTTCGGCCGCCTCGATGAACACCCGGGCGGAGGTGAAGGAGTAGACGCCCATCAGCGCGTCGGTGGAGATGGCCTGCTTCTCCGCTGTGCGGACCACCCGTCCGTCCGGGCCGACCTCGGCGAAGCTGTAGCGCGGTTCGGTGGAGTGGAAGGACAGCAGCAGCCCATCGACGTCCTGCTGCTCGACTGCGGACTGGAGCACCTGGAAGTACTCCGGGCTGTCGAAGGCGATGTCACAGTCCATGATCACCAGCGGCTCGTCCGGGTCGAGCCGGTCCCGTGCCTCCAGACAGGTCTCCACCGCACCGCGGGTGTCGTGGTCGAGCAGCACGATGGAGGCCGAGGGCTGAACTGCCAGCACCCGCTGAGCGAGCCCGTGCTCGCGGTCGTTGTCCTCGCGGACGACCACGGTGACGGTCTTGTCCCCCGCCCAGGAATCGAAGGAGCGCAGGGCACGCTGGAACATCGGCACCCCACCCACCTCGATCAGCGGCTTGGGGGTGGTGACACCGACCTTCCGGAACCGGGTGCCCAGTCCGCCCATCGGCATGAGCACCTGCAGGGTGGCCATCACTGCACCTCGTCCCACTCGTAGTCCCGGTCCGCGACCGGCTCGGAGGTCGACCGGCCCAGGCGCCAGAGCGCCAGGTTGCGCAGCGCCGTCCGGAAGATGTTCCAGTTGCGCGCGTTCGAGACCTGGTCCTCCTCGCGCCAGGTGATGGGCACGAAGGCGAAGTGCACCCTGCGTGCCACCAGGTCCAGGATCAGTTCGTAGTTGAACGTCAGCTTGTCGGCGAAGCGCCGGTAGGTCGCCGGGTCCAGGTCGCGCAGCGCGAAGAGGTTCAGGCCGGAGCCCAGGTCCTCCAGCCGACGCAGCGCGACCGCGCTGTAGACGCCGTTGAGAACCCGGTTGCCCCACACCCGCTTGGCGTCGTAGCCCTGCAGCAGGGACCCTCGACTGAAGCGGGAGCCGAGGACCGTCTGGGTCTCCGGGTGCGCCTGCGCATGGTCGAGCAGCAGGCCCACCTCATCGCTCTTGGCCTGGTTGTCGCCGTGCAGGATCACCACGTGGGTGTGGCCGGCCGCCCGGGCGTGCTCGAACGCCACCTTGTGCGTGCCGCCCAGGCTGTTGTTCTGCCGGGTGCGGAAGACCCTCAGGTTGGTCAGCCGCCCGGTCCGGCGGTGCTCCAGCGCGCGCTCGAGCGTGTCGTCGGTGCTGCGGTTGTCGATCACCCAGATCTCACTGACCCGGGTGGCCACCTCGTCGGTGATCTCGTCGAGCACCCGTCCGATCTGCGGAGCACAGTTGTAGGCCGGGATGGCGATGACGACGTTCACTGGGTGAGCACCTGTTCTTCTCTCGGCTCCGTGCCGTGGACGGCCTCCCGTGACTCGAGCCGGGGGACCTCGTACTGGTCGAGGAAGCGGTTGAGCGCCTGGACGCAGACCGCGTAGTACTTCAGTGCCGTGCCGGGGTTGATGACCACCCGGTGGGTGAGCATCCGGCCGTAGAAGAGACCGACGTGGAACAGCACCGACCGTTGTTCGGCGACCGACAGGTGCCTGGGCATGATCACCGTGCTCACGTGGTCGGCCAGCTCGGCGTAGCGCGCCGACCGGTCGTCGCGGTAGGTGATCTCCGGCAGTCCGTCAGCCTGGCCGAGCACGACGGGCGTCTCGTCCTCGTTGAGGAACTCGTAGCCGTACAGCAGGGACTGCATGTGGCGGCCGAAGTCGATCACCGGACCGCGCACCTGATTGTCGTCCGACGGGTCGATGATCAGCACGTCCCGGGAGGGCAGGTCGACCAGGATGTTGTCCACGGTCAGGTCGCCGTGGATGTGCGACGAGGGATGGAAGGTGGCCAGGTCCGCCCAGGCGGTGTCGGTCGCCTGGATGCGGTCCAGCACCCGGTCGAAGTTGTCGAGCTCCTCGCCATTGACGACGATCCTGTCGCTCTTCATCGCCTCGGCGAGCGCCGGGTGCGACTCTGCCGCGGCCCTCACGCGCAGCACGAAACGCTCCCCCACGTAGTCGTCGCGCAGCTGCGGGTGGGCCTGGAGCGGACCGAGCTCGTAGACCCGCTCGTACATGTAGTCCCAGACCTCGTCCAGCTTGGCCGAGGACTCCGCCAGCGGGTTCTCGTGCACGTACTCGAACAGCGGGACGCTGCTGGGCCGGTACTCGAGGTCGATGGCGTAGTGGTCCTCGGCGTGCTGTTCACGCAGCACCGTCACCAACTGGTGGTCCGCGGCCCGCTCGGCCAGCCAGTCGTGCTGGTTCTTCAGCCGGTGGGCGTGCTCGAGCGGGACCATCTTCTTGACGAAGAGCTCGCCGCCGGACGTGGCCAGCAGGGTCACCGCATTGGACCCGCCCTTGAAGAACTGCACCAGGCTGACGTTGCCGCTCACCTCCAGGCGGTGCAGCACCTGGCTGAGGTGCTGACGCTGGAAGTAGGCGTCCAGGAAGTGGGTTATGGACCCGGAGATGTCCTGGTCACGACCGAGCTTGTTGACGTAGCGGTCGGCCATGGCCGGCTCGACGCCGGCCAGCGGGTCGCCGGTGCGCCTGGCCCAGTTGACGAACAGTGCGATCACCGCGACGACGAGCACGGGGATGTTCGTGACCACCCAGGCCGCGGCCGCGAACGCCACCACCGCCGGGCCGCTCAGCCCGCTGCTGCCCTCGATGAACGACGTGGCACCGTCGACGTAGGCGCTGGGCGACCCGTTGCCGACGCTCGGGCTGACCACGGCCGAGGGTGCGGCGGTGGCGACGAAGGCGTCGCGGCCGCCGACACCGGGGAAGACGGCCACCGCGATGAGCGCGGCCGCGGCGAGGTAGCAGGCCCAGGAGGCGAGGGCGAGCACGCCGTACCGGACGAGCTGGCGACGCTGCCGGAAGAAGCGCTGGAAGCCGAAGATGACCGACCACAGCTTGAAACGGGCCCGGTTCTCCAGCTCGTGGTTCAGCATGCCCGTCGCCCGCCAGGCCAGCCGCATCAGGACGGTGTTCTCGCGCACCAGTGCCGCGAACGAGGCGATCAGGGCGACCGAGACGACCAGTGCGATGACCGCGGCCAGCGGGACGACGCCGCCGACGGGCCCCCCGACCACGGCCAGGAAGACGAGGAAGGCCACCGACACGAGCACCACGTCGATGAGCCGCTCGAGGACGACGGCGAGCAACGTGTACAGGAAGCTGATCCGCACGGTCTTGGCGACCAGGTAGGACCGGATGACCTCTCCCACGCGGAACGGGAAGACGACGTTGAACAGGTAGCCGATCGCCAGGTGCCGGAACTGACCGGCCAGGCTGCCCCGCCGCACGTTGTCGATGGGCACCTTGGTGCGGGCCGCGCGGAGCACGTGGCCGCCCAGCTGGATCAGCGACGCCACCCCGAGCACCGCCCAGTCCCCACCGGTCAGCCCGGAGGACAGCCGCGCCCACACGTCCTGCAGCGAGGACCAGGTGAGAAGGGTGAAGGCGATCAGTGAGACCAGCGCGACCACGATGAGGACCAGCCGGCCGCGGGCGTAGCGGGGAAGCGACATCAGAAGTGCGGCACCTCGAGGACGGGGAGCCCGGCGGCGACCGCGGCCTGGCGGCCGGTCTCGGAGTCCTCGAACGCCAGGCTGTACGCCGCGTCCGCGCCGAGCATCTCGAGGGCACGCAGATAGCCCTCGGGATCGGGTTTGCTGCGCTCCACGTCGTCGCCCCACACCACCACGTCGAACAGCGGCGTCAGACCGTGGGCGTCCAGGATCGCCCGGCCGTTGCCGGACTTGGCCGTGCTCACCAGCGCGGTGCGATGTGTGGGCGCGACGAGCCGCAGGAACGCGATCAGCGCGTCGTTGGCGGTGGTGCGGTGCAGCTGGTCGGCGTAGAGCCGGCTCTTGGTCGCCCGGATCCGGTCGACCGCCGCGGTGTCCACGCCCGGCAGCAGGTCGGGGATGAAGTCACGGGAGTCGCGACCCCATGTGGTGGCGAACTGCTCGAGGCTCAGCTCGTGCCCGGCCTCGGCGAAGGCGTCCCGGTAGGACACGTAGTTCGCCTCCCGGGTGTCGACCAGCGTGCCGTCGAGGTCGAAGAGGAGTGCCTGCACGGTGCCGGCTGTCCTGTCCATGGTCATGCGCTCCTCCTCGTCCCACGGCCCGTCGCCGGGACCGTCACCCACAGGTCGCACGTCCCGGCGTCCCGCCTGCCACTCCGTCTGCTCCCACCCGTCGACGACGCTCACCGCCGGCATCAGACCGCCGCATCGCGGGCCGGCCCGGCGTCCAGACCGGTGCGCCCGTCCAACGCGCCACCGGCCCCGTCCGAACCTCTCCGGGAGCGGAACAGCACCTTGCTGACCCCGAAGTTGGCTGCGAAGGAGAACGGCAGGGACACCAACTTACAGAGGAAGGGCGTCCAACCCGTCGCCCCGTGGAGGACCTCGATCAACACCGAGAACACCACGATCGAGGTGACGTACCAGGCGACGAAGAGCAGGAACGACGATGTCGTCCGATCCCCGGTGAAGGCGTACTTGGTGATGAACAGGTAGACGACGATCACCGCCGACCCGGCACTGATGGTGTTGGCGACCCCGGGGGCCGCTCCCAGACGCACGCCGATCTCGAACAGTGCCAGGTCCACCACCAGACCGAGACACGAGCCCATCAGGAAGCGCACCAACTGGCGCACAAGCTGACCCGATCCGGCCATCACTCGGGCACGGACGTCGTCGCAGGGCTGCCCCGGCCGTCCCTGCTCCGACGGCCACCGACGACGCCGGCGGTGACGGCAGCCAGCAGCACGAGCAGGCCTCCTGCGGCAGACGCCGGGACCAGGATCCGCTGCCCGATCGGCACGTAGGAAATGTCCAACGTCTGGTCCTGCACACCAGCCGGGACATCGAGACTGAGCACGGCGCCGTCCACCGTGTCGACGGGCAGCGACCGACCGCCCAGCGTGGCCGTCAGCCCGGGCCAGAAGGGGATCCGGAAGGCCATCGTGCCCGCCTTGTCTCCCGTGCTGACGCTGTAGGTGTCCATGGGCTCGTCGCCGTAGCCCATCCGGGAGCCTTCGGCCTGCTGCGTCACCGTGACCCCCTCGGCGAAGGTGACCCGACCGGGCAGGTTGTCCTGGCGCTGGTACTCGACGTACTCCCCGTTCGGATCGACGAGCGTCCAGTTGTCGTCGAAGTGCTGGCGCAGGACATCCGGAGCGTTCTTGTTGAGGAGCACCGTGTCCTCGGACAGCAGGTCGACCCAGGCCTCCCCGGTGCCCGGCGCGGTCGCCAGGAGCCATGCCGGGTCACCACAGGTGGCGCCCTGGTACGTGCGACACCAGTGCTCGTTCAACTGCGCCTGCCAGACGGCGAAGGACCCGCTGCCGGTCTTGACATCGGAGATGAGGTTCCCGTTGCCGCGCAGAACTCCCGTCGACCACCCGGAGTCCTTACCGAAGTCGTAGGTGATCACCGTGGCGCTCTTCACTGTCCCGGCCGCCTGGGCGCGGTACTGCTCGGCAGTCGTGCCCAGCTGCTCACCGGGGTACAGCGCCCGGTGCGGGGTGTCGCTGGTGGTGGCGACGCCGTTCAGGGCGTTCATCCGTTCATGGAGGGACACCATCATCTGTTCACCGACGAAGGCCGTCCCCCAGGTCAGGGCAACGAGCACCACGCTGGCAACGGCGCCGAGAACGCGCCGCGAGCTGCTTCGGTGCACCAGGAAGGCGGCCACCGCCAGAGCGGTCAGCACGGCGGCCAGGGCGTGCCACTTGCCGAAGACCGGCGCGCGGAACAGGGCAAGCGCCGCCTGGGCCACGATCAGTGCCCCGGCCATCTTCAGGCGACGACGGGTCACCAGCGGCGCCGCCGTGACGGCCAGCAGGACGAGGATCGGCAGGGTCACCTGCACCACGACGAGGTATCGCACGGGGTAGCGGAACACTGACACCGTCGTCGGCAACTGGGTGAACACGACGGCGAGGGCGTAGACGGCACCGGCGGTCAGCACGCCCGGCGCCCGGGCGGCCATCCGCCAGTTGACCAGCGCGAGCAGAGGCGCGGCGATGATCAGCGTGTACATCGCCGGGACCAGCCCGAGGTCACCGGACCAGGCGTTCGTCTGACCCATCAGCGTGGGGCCGCCGAGCAAGACGTCGGCCAGGTTGCTGACGCCGAACCCGATGTTTCCGATGATCGGGTCCGCGCTCTGCCGGGAGATGTAGGGCGAGGTCTGCACGGTGGTCAGCAGGGTCGGCATGGCAAGGGCGAGGCCGCCGACCATCGCGGCCAGACGCGCCAGACCCAGGGGCTCCAGGAGGACCCGCAGCCCCCCGCCGTCGCGGACCTGCTCCCACGCCTGGGCGAGCACCAGCGCGAGGGCGAAGAAGAGGACGTAGGGGTTGCCGGACGCCAGCAATGCCCACGTCGCGAGCCCGAGCACCGCGACGCCGTACCAGCGGCGGACCACGAGGCCGAACCAGAACCAGGGCAGCCAGCCCACGCTCCACAGCAGCGGCCACCAGGCCCCGCCGTACCAGAGGAAGAAACCGCTCGACGCGACGCCCAGGGCACCGACGACCGCCAGCAGCCGCGGGACGCCATAGGTGCGGAGGAGGGCCAGCACGCCGGTCCCCATGATCATCACCGAGATGGCCGCGAAGACCCACGACATCGTGAGGAAGTCATCGGTGCGGGCGGCGAGCGCCTGCAGTCCCCAGTGCAGGGGGTCCAGGGCGCCGTACTGCATGTCTGCCGCCAGGTTGCCCGCCATGCCCTGCTCGGGGTCCATCAGCGGCGGCCGGCCGCCCTGCAGATGCTGCCCCATCCACCAGGTCATGGGACCGAACTGGGCCTGCGAGTCGTCGAACCAGAAGAACCGGGGCGCCAGCCGCCGCAGCAGCAACAGCTGCGCCACCTGGAGCACCACGTAGGCGCCCAGCGTCAGGAGGCCCAGCACCGGACCCGGGAGTCGGTGGCTCCCCCACCGGCCGGAACGGCCGCCGGCATCGGTCGCCGCCGTCGCCCCGGTGACTCCGCCACGCGGGTCGGTCATCTGTGTGGTCACGCCCTGACCTTCTCCTCTGACACGGATCGGCTCGGCGTCGCCGACTCCTCCGGTGGGCCGGATCACACCCGCACCACACCTCGCACGCCCGCTCTCCCGCGGCGCATCAGGCCAGGACTGTAACCGCGCGGCAGCATCGATGACGGAACCGGACGAGGTCGGTGCCACCCTGTTCCCGTGACCCACACACGTCCCACCCACCCCGGGGAGCTGCTAGCCGCCCGCGTCCGAGAGGCCGGCGCGGCGCCCCTGATCACCCACTACGACGACGCGAGCGGAGAACGGGTCGAGCTGTCGGCCACCACCCTGGCCAACTGGGTGGCCAAGACGGCGAACCTGCTCCAGGAC
>JAOPWG010000093.1 GCA_025965775.1 Modestobacter sp.
CCAGCAGCCCGCCACCGCCGACCGGCAGGACGACGACGTCCGGGGCGGTGCCCAGCTGCTCGAGCAGCTCCACGGCGACGGTGGCCTGCCCGGCGACGGTGGACGGCGCGTCGAACGCCGGGACGAGAGTCGCACCGGTGCCGGCGGCGTGGGCGGCTGCCGCGGCCGCCGCGTCGTCATAGGTGTCGCCGTGGACGACCAGCTCCACCATGTCCCCGCCGAGCGCGGTGATGCGCTGCCGTTTCTGCCGCGGCGTGGTGCCCGGGACGAACACCTGCCCCCGGACGCCCAGGACCCGGCAGGCGTAGGCAACGCCCTGCCCGTGGTTGCCGGCGCTGGCGGTCACCGCGCCGGCGGCCCGGCCGGCGGCGTCCAGCCGGCTGATCGTGTTGTAGGCCCCGCGGAGCTTGTAGGAGCGGCCGACCTGGAGGTCCTCGCGCTTGACCCACACCTCGGCGCCGGTCAGCTCCGAGAGCCGGGCGTTGCGCTGCAGCGGCGTCCGCTCGGCCACGCCGGCCAGTCGTCGCGCGGCCTGCTCGACCTCGGCGGAGAAACCCGTGCGCACATCGGTCACGGCACCATCCTCGCCGACCCGCACACCCGACCTTCGCGATCCCCACCGTGGCGATCGGCCGGCACTGCCGGACGGGCGACTGGGACGGCAGGGCGGGCGGGTAGGACGGGGCCATGGCTGAGCATCTGCAGGGGCGGAACGCGCTGGTCACCGGCGCGTCGGGTGGCATCGGCGGGGCGATCGCCCGGGCACTCGCCGCGGCCGGTGCGGACGTCGTCCTCACCTATGCCGGGCACCGGGAGGACGCCGAGTCCGTCGCCGACGACGTCCGCGCGCTGGGCCGGCGGGCGGTGACGCTGCACGCCGACCTGGCCGACCGCGAGTCCCCGGTGGAGGCGGTCCGGCAGGCGCGTGCAGCCTTGGGGGCGGTCGACGTCCTGGTCGCCAACGCCGGGACAGGGCGGCAGCTGCCCTGGGACGAGGTCGACCCGGACACCTGGGAGCAGACGATGGCGGTCAACCTGCGGGCGCCCTGGCTGATGACCCGCGAGGCGTTGCCGGAGATGGTGGCCCGCGGGTTCGGCCGGGTGCTGTTCGTCTCCTCGGTCGCGGCGCTGACCGGTGGGGTCGTCGGCCCGCACTACGCGGCCAGCAAGGCGGGGCTGCACGGGCTGATGCACCACCTGGCGCCGCGGGTGGCCGGCGACGGGGTGACCGTCACCACCATCGCCCCGGCGCTGGTCGCCGGCACCCGGATCCTGCCCGTCGACCCGGCCGACCCCGACGCCATGCCGCTGCCGGTCCCGGTGGGCCGGCTCGGCACCACCGAGGAGGTCGCCGCGATGGCGCTGGCGATGCTGACCAACGGTTACCTGACCGACAAGGTGGTCACCCTGGACGGCGGTCTGCACCCCGCCTGACCCGGCCGTCACCGCCGTAACGGCGCAGCCGGGCTCAGATGCCGAAGTACTTGCCCCGGGTGGCCTCCTTCTCCGGCACCGGGGCGAACACGTTCCCGGTGGTCGGCGGCACGCTGTCGCGGGCCATCCCGAAGACCTTGAGCAGCGGTCCGACCAGCGCGTCGAACACCGGCGGGAACAGCCGGAACCCGGCGATGATCACCGGATTGGCGATGCCGGACTGCTTGAGCCGGCGCGGGTTCGCCACCCGCGCCACGATCGCCCGAGCGACCCGCTCAGGGGTGTAGACCGGCGGCGGTGGGTGGCCGGTGTGGCCCAGGACGGTCGCGGCCTGCTCGTAGATCGGCGTGCTGACCCCGCCCGGCGCCACCGCGGAGACGTGCACGTCGGGCAGGTCGCGGAGCTCCTGCTGCAGCGTGCGGACCAGGCCCAGCTGCCCCCACTTGGCGGTCGCGTAGGCGCCCATCGTCGGCGCGGTGATCGAGGCCAGCAGCGAGCTGATCACGACCAGCGACCCGTGCTGCTGCCGGCGGAGCACCGGGAGCACGGCGTGGACCAGGTTGTTCGTGCCGTGCACTGCGGTGTCGACGACCCGCTCGAACACGGCGGGGTCGAGGTCCTCGAGCCGGCCGTAGGCCATCACGGTCGCGGCGTGGACGACGACGTCCAGCCGGCCGAAGGAGCCGGTGGCCCGGTCGACGGCGGCCTGCAGCGCCGCGCGGTCCAGGACGTCGGCCGGGTGCACCTCCACCGCCTTCGCGCCGGCCCGGCGGCAGTCCGCGGCGGCCTGGGCGAGGGTCTGTGCGCTGCGCGCCACGAGCACCAGCGAGGCGCCCTGCCCGGCGAACCGGATCGCGGTCGCCCGGCCGATCCCGCTGGAGGCCCCGGTCACCAGGACGGCCCGGCCATTGCCCGGAACATCGGGCGGGACGGGACGGGAGGGCGCGGGGCGGGACGCGGTGGTGGACGCGGTGGTGGTCGCCGGCTGCTCAGCTGTCACCCCGCAGCGCTACCCCTCCTGACCGGCGCCACGCACGGATCCGCCGAGCCGCCGGGGGCCACCGCAAGCGCCCCGGAACGGGACGCCGCTACGGTCTCGCTCGACGAGGACTGCCGCCGAGTCCTCCGGCCCGAGAGGACGCCGCCCGTGTTCGAGAAGGTCCTGGTCGCCAACCGTGGCGAGATCGCCGTCCGCGCCTTCCGCGCCGCCTACGAGCTGGGCGCCGGCACGGTCGCGGTCTTCCCGCACGAGGACCGCAACTCCATCCACCGGCTCAAGGCCGACGAGAGCTACGAGATCGGCGAGCCCGGCCACCCCGTGCGCACCTACCTCGACGTCGACGCGATCGTGGGGGCGGCCCGGCAGGCGGGCGCCGACGCGGTCTACCCCGGGTACGGCTTCCTCTCGGAGAACCCCGAGCTCGCCGAGGCCTGCGCGCAGGCCGGGATCACCTTCGTCGGCCCGTCGGCCGCCGTCCTGGAGCTGACCGGCAACAAGGCGCGGGCGATCGCCGCGGCGCGGGACGCCGGGCTGCCGGTGCTCGCCTCCACCGAACCGGGCGAGGACGTCGACGCGCTGGTCGCCGCCGCCGAGGCGATCGACGGCCCGGTCTTCGTGAAGGCGGTGGCCGGGGGTGGTGGCCGGGGCATGCGCCGGGTGGACGACCGGGCCCAGCTGCGCAGCTCGATCGAGGCGGCCATGCGGGAGGCGGAGTCGGCGTTCGGCGACGCCACCGTCTTCCTCGAGCAGGCCGTCGTCGACCCGCGGCACATCGAGGTGCAGATCCTGGCCGACGGC
>JAOPWG010000107.1 GCA_025965775.1 Modestobacter sp.
GAGCCCGGGCGACCCGGGCGCGGGGTCGGCCGTGCCTGGTGCGGCCACCGGGCGTGGCGGCGGCACATCCCGCGGCGGGCCGGGCGGCCCCGGCTGCTGGGTCATCGACCGGCCGGGATCAGGCTGCGCAGTCCCGGCAGATGAGCTGGTCGCCCCGGGTGGCGGCCAGCCGGCTGCGGTGGTGCACCAGGAAGCAGCGCGAGCAGGTGAACTCGTCCTCCTGCTTGGGGAGCACGCGGACGGTCAGCTCCTCGTTGGACAGGTCCGCGCCCGGCAGCTCGAGGTTCTCGTTGAAGTCGGTCTCGTCGACGTCGACCGAGGAGGACTGCGCCTCGGCCCGGCGGGCCTTGAGCTCCTCGAGGGAGTCCTCGCCGAGCTCGTCGGCCTCGTTGCGTCGGGGGGCGTCGTAGTCGGTGGCCATGGTGTGCCCCTTCTCTTTCTCTCGTCGCGGGACACTGCCCGCTCGTTCGCCGGCGGTCCTGCGAGGGACCACCGGCCGGGTACCGGCCGCCGGAGCGGCCGGGGGTCTGTCGCCGGGGTCGTCAGGGCCTACTGCTCAGGCCCTCCCGGCGGGGGAGTCGGACGGGTGCCGCCCCCGGGGTCGTCCCGGTCGGCCGCACTCCGGCGAGCCCCCCAACGCGGCATGGCCCCGGTTTGTGCCCGCCCTCCCGAGGTCCACGATCCGGCATGGACGGCGCCGGGACGAGCACAGGGCGCCAGAGGCTACCCTGCCGCCGTGACGACCTCCGTGGGCGCCGATCCCGGCGTCGTGGGCCCGTACCTGGCCGCGGCCCTGAGCGACGAGCGGTGGCGCTCGGTGCGGGTCGACCTCATCGCCGCCGGCATGTCGAACCTCACCTACGTGGTGACCCCGGAGGGCGGGTCGGCCGACGACGCGGTGATCCTCCGGCGCCCGCCCACCGGTGCGGTGCTGGCCACCGCGCACGACATGGTCCGCGAGCACAAGGTCATCTCCGCGCTGGCCGGGACGCCGGTCCCGGTGCCGCGCACGCTGCACCTGTGCACCGACACCGCCGTCCTCGGGGCGCCCTTCTACGTGATGGAGCGCGTCGTCGGCGTCCACGTGGTCACCGAACTGCCGCCGGGCTACGCCGACGAGCCCGCCCAGCGGCGGGAGGTGGCCGACGGTCTGATCGACGTCCTCGGTGACCTGCACGCGGTCGACCCCGCCGCGGTGGGGCTGTCGGACTTCGGCCGGCCGGAAGGCTTCCTGGAGCGGCAGGTGCGCCGCTGGACCAGGCAGTGGGAGGCGACCCGGGACACCGACCGGCCCTCGCTGGATGCCCTCGCCGCCCGGCTGGCCCAGACCGTGCCGGCCACCCAGCGCTCCGGCATCACCCACGGCGACTACCGGCTGGACAACTGCCTGCTCGACCCGGACGTCCGCGGCCGGGTGCGCGCGGTGCTGGACTGGGAGATGTCGACCCTGGGCGACCCCCTGACCGACCTCGGGATGCTGTTCGTCTACTGGCCACAGGCCGGCGAGGAGCAGCAGGCCACGCTGAGCCCGGTCACCACGCTGCCGGGCTTCCCGACCCGACTGGAGCTGGCCGAGCGGTACGCCACCGGCACCGGGGCCGACCTGTCCGCGCTGAACTGGTACGTGGGCTTCGCCTACTTCAAGTTCGCCGCGATCGTGGCCGGGATCGTGGCCCGCTCGGCGGCCGGGGCGATGGCGGGCAAGGACACCGCGGGGTACGCCGACAAGATCGACCCCTGTGTCGAACGGGGACGCGCCGCGCTCGACGACGGTGCGCTCTAGCGAACGGCCGCGCCGCTAGAGTCCCGACGTCATCACGGCCCCACCCCGGTCCCGTTCCGGGCCCCCCACCGGCGAGCCCCGCCGACCGGCGGGCCGACGGCGCCGGGGCCTCCGAGCGGAGACCAGCGTTGAGTGAGTCCAGCGACCGGCCTCCGGTGCGCGCCCGAAGTGGCCGCCGGCCGGTGCCCGCGCTGATCTTCCTGCTCGTCCTGGCGCTGGCCGCCCTCGGCGTGTGGTGGAACGTGCTCCACCACGACCGGACAGCGGAGCAGGCGCAGGCCGCCGCGTGCACGTCGGCCAGCCAGGCGCCTCCGTCACTGGAGACCTCGACGGTGACCCTGCGGGTCTTCAACGCCAGCGAGAAGTCCGGGAAGGCGGGCGAGGTCGCCGCACAGCTCCAGGCACGCGGGTTCGCCGTCGAGGAGGTCGCCAACGACCCCCACCCCGAACTCCGGGTCACCGGTGTCGGTGAGCTCCGCTTCGGGCCGGGCAACCAGAGGACCGCTGACTTCGTCCGGCTGTTCCTCCCCGGAGCCACCGACCGGCCCGACACCCGGGCCACCAGCACCGTGGACGTGGTCATCGGGCCGGACTTCGTCCAGCTCGCCTCCGCCGGGGAGATCGCGGGGACCGTGGCGACCGTCGCCAGCGCCAAGGCCGCCTGCTGACCCTCCCGAGCCTGGCTGCGGGCCGCAGAGCCGCTCAGCGACCGGCGTGCAGCCGTTCCAGCAGCGCCACCAGCGGGCCGGCGATACCGGGCGCGGCCGCGACCGCCATGGGCGCGGCGAACGGACGGCTCTCGGTACCGGTGACGACCAGCCCGGCCTCGGCGGCGACCAGCGCCCCGGCGGCGTGGTCCCAGGGCTTGAGGTCCAGCTCGTAGTAGGCATCGACCCGGCCGGCGGCCGCGGCGCACAGGTCCAGGGACGCGCACCCGTACCGGCGGATGTCCCGGACCTCGGTGAGCAGCTCGGCGACCACCGCGCCCTGCAGCCGGCGCTGCTCCACCCGGTAGCCGAACCCGGTGGCCACCAACGTCTGCTCGAGGCTCACCGGCGCGCTGCCGGACAACTGCTGGGCGACCCCGCCGGGCGGGGTGAGCCACGCTCCCCGGCCGCGGACGGCGGTGTACAGCTCACCGGTCGCCGCGTTGAGGACGACGCCGGCCTCGGTGCGGCCGTCGACCTCGGCGGCGATGGAGACGGCGTAGGCGGGCAGGCCGTAGAGGAAGTTCACCGTCCCGTCGATCGGGTCCACGACCCAGCGCACCCCACTGCGACCCTCCCGGGAGGCGCCCTCCTCCCCCAGCACGCCGTCCTCGGGCCGGGCCGACAGCAGCCGGTCGACGATCAGCTGCTCACTGGCGGTGTCCACGGCGGTGACGACGTCGACCGGGCTGGACTTGGTGGCCACCTGCTGGGCGGCGGTGCCGCGACCGGCCCTGACCAGGGCGGCCGCCTCCTCGGCGGTGGCCCGGGCGAGCTCGAGCAGCTGGGTTGGCAGGTCCTGTGCGGCCGTCGACGTCATCACGTCGAGCGATCCTGCCCGAGTCGCGCGGAGCGGTCGTGCGGTGACCGGAGGAGTGGTCACTAGCCTCACCCCCGTGCGGGGCTTCGGAGTGGACATCGGTGGCAGCGGCATCAAGGGCTGCGTGGTCGACCTGGACAAGGGCGAGCTGGTCGGCGAACGGGTACGCATCCCCACCCCGCAGCCGGCGCTGCCCGAGCCGGTGTACGGCGTGGTCGCCGACATCGTCGGCCAGTTCGGCTGGCAGGGGCGGATCGGCGTCACCTACCCCGGGGTGATGAAGAGCGGCGTGGCGTTCACCGCCGCCAACATGGACCCCAGCTGGATCGCCACCGACATGGCGGCCGGGCTCGAGGCCGTGATCCCCGGCACGGTGCAGACGCTCAACGACGCCGACGCCGCCGGGCTGGCCGAGATGGCCTACGGCGCCGGCAAGGGACAGCGGGGGCTCGTGCTGATGCTCACGTTCGGCACCGGCATCGGCAGCGCGCTGTTCATCGACGGGCAACTGGTCCCCAACGCCGAGCTGGGGCACATCGAGGTCGACGGCGAGGACGGCGAGCTCAGGGCCTCGGCGGCCGCCCGCGAGCGTGAGGGCCTCAGCTACCCCGAGTGGGCCCTGCGCGTCGACCGCTACCTGGACACCCTGGAGCGGGGTCTGTGGCCGGACCTGATCATCGTCGGTGGGGGCGTCAGCAAGAAGGCGCACAAGTGGGTCCCGCTGCTGACCACGCGCACCCCGGTGGTGCCGGCCGTACTGCAGAACGACGCCGGGATCGTGGGCGCCGCACTGGCTGCCGAACACCGCATCGGGCAGTGACTCCGGGACACGCCCACTGACCTGCGGCGCGGGTCCACCCGGACGGGTCAGGCCAGAACAGGTGGACCGGCGCGTGGGCGTCGTTACAATGGGGGAGCCCCGCCTCGTACCGCCCCCAGCCAGCAGGTCATCCCCCGCCCCCGCACGGTGAAACACCGCGCCGGGACCGGCGCCGGAGACCGGTCGTTGGAACGGTGCCCGGGGCCGCTGCCCGCGGGCCATACGGTCCTCGAGGAACGCACCGCAGTACGGAAGGAACCTGAGTGCCCGCCGACCAGCCAGGACCGGAAGCAGCAGCCGTGAGCAGCCCGAGCAGTCGGAGGACGGTCGCCGCCCGTTCGGCCGCTCCGTCGCAGTCCACGGCTCCGGTCAGCAAGGCCCCTGCCGCGAAGAAGGCTCCGGCCAAGAGGGCCCCGGCCGCCGCGAAGAAGGCCAGTGGCGCTCGCAAGCCGAGCATCAGCCCCTCCCCCGGCGCGGGCGAGGGGACGGTGCTCACCGCCGTCGCCGGCGACGGCAGCACCGTCGCCGTCCTCGACGCCGGCTCCCAGGGCCTGAAGCTCGACGAGAGCGTCGTCACCGGCAAGGACGGCGTAGCCGTCGCCGACGCCTCCGACGAGAAGGCCGAGGGTGAGGGCCCGGAGTTCGAGTGGGACGACGAGGAGGAGTCCGAGGCGCTGCGGCAGGCCCGCAAGGACGCCGAGCTCACCGCGTCGGCCGACTCCGTCCGGGCCTACCTCAAGCAGATCGGCAAGGTCGCCCTGCTGACCGCCGAGGAGGAGGTCGACCTCGCCAAGCGGATCGAGGCCGGGCTCTACGGCGCCGAGCGGCTGCGGCAGGTCGAGGAGGAGGGGCAGAAGCTCCCCCCGCAGATGCGCCGCGATCTCAACTGGATCGTCCGCGACGGCGAGCGGGCCAAGAACCACCTGCTGGAGGCCAACCTCCGCCTGGTGGTCTCCCTGGCCAAGCGCTACACCGGCCGCGGCATGGCATTCCTGGACCTGATCCAGGAGGGCAACCTCGGTCTGATCCGCGCGGTCGAGAAGTTCGACTACACCAAGGGCTACAAGTTCTCCACGTACGCCACCTGGTGGATCCGTCAGGCGATCACCCGCGCCATGGCCGACCAGGCCCGCACCATC
>JAOPWG010000015.1 GCA_025965775.1 Modestobacter sp.
GGGTCGACGACCCGGCCCATGAAGTTGTCACCGACGGGGACCGAGAGGATCTCGCCGGTACGGCGGACCGTCTGGCCCTCCTCGATCTTGTCGAAGTCACCGAGGACCACGACGCCGATCTCACGCGTGTCGAGGTTCAGGGCGATGCCCAGCGTGCCGTCCTCGAACTCGAGCAGCTCGTTGGACATGCACGAGGGCAGGCCCTCGACCCGGGCGATGCCGTCGCCGGACTCGGTGACGGTCCCGACCTCCTCGCGGGACACGTCGGGGGCGAACTCACTGACATAGTTCTGGATGGCACTGCGGATCTCGTCCGCGGAGATCGTCAGCTCGGCCATGGCTCTGCGTCCTCTTCCTGCTGGTGTCTGTGGTGGTGCGGCGGGCGGTGGGGCGATCGGGAGCCGTGTCGGTCCGGCTCAGCCGGCCAGCCGCCGGCCGGCGGCCTCGAGTCGGTGCGCGATGCTGCCGTCGATGACCTCGTCACCGACCCGGATGACCAGGCCGCCGAGGATCGACGGATCGACCTGGACCTGTAGGCCCATGGTCCTCCCGTAGAGGCGCTCCAGCAGCTCGACCAGCCGGCGTTCCTGGACGGCGGTGAGGGCCACCGCGCTGACCACATGGGCGACCGACTGCCCCCGGCGGCGCGCGGCCACCTCGGACAGCCGTTCGACCGCGTTCTCCGGGTTGTGCACGTGCGAGGTGGTCAGGGAGTTCCTGACCAGCCGCTCGGTGACCGGGCTGACCTTCCCCGACAGGAGCCGGTCCAGCAGGGCCAGCTTGCCCTCCCGGGGAGCCGCCCGGTCAGCCAGGATGCGGAGCAGCTCGTCGTTGCCGGAGATGATCCGCCCGAAGCGGAACAGCTCGTCCTCCACGGCGTCCAGGTCGCGGCGGGCCTCGGCGGCGTCCAGGGCAGCCTCGACCGCGAGGGTCTCGGTCGCCTCGACCAGGTCCAGCGGCCGGGACCAGCGCTGCCGCGCCACGGCCTCGACGACCGCGAGCGCGGCCGGCGACAGCTGGGACCCCAGCAGCCGCCGGACCAGTCCGGCCCGGTCCTCCGGCCGCACGGAGGCGTCCGAGAGGGCCCGGCGCAGCGCCGGCTGAGCGTCGAGCAGGCGCGCCACGGCGAACAGCTCGTCGGTCAGGGCGAGCAGGGTGTCACCCCGGCGGTTGCTCGGCGCACCCTGCGTCTGCTCGGCGAGTGCCGCGCGGGCCGCGTCCATCGCCGCGCGGCTGGAGGCCTCCATCAGCGGTCGCCCTGGGGGGCGTATGCCGTGCTGCCACCGCGCCCGTCACCGGCCGCCGTGCCGGCGGTCATCCCGTCGAGCTCGGCCAGGAAGCGGTCGACCGTGCCGCTGCGACGGGCTTCGTCGGTCAGCGACTCACCCACGACCCGTCCGGCGAGCTCGACCGCGAGCGTGCCGATCTCCGCGCGCAGTTGGCTGATCACCTGCTGGCGCTGGGCCATCAGCTGCTCCTCGCCGCGGGCGATGATCCGGGCGGACTCCGCCTGGGCCTGGCCTCGCATCTCCTCGAGGATCTGCTGGCCCTCGGCCCGGGCGGCGTCGCGGATCTGCGCCGCCTCCGTGCGCGCCTCGGCAAGCTGGGCGCGGTACTGCTCCAGCGCCGCCTTGGCCTCGGCCTGCATGGCCTCGGCCCGCTCGATGCCACCCTCGATCGCGTTGCGACGCGCGACGAAGGCCTTCTCGAACTGCGGCGCGACGAGCTTGATCATCACGAAGGCGAGGACCGCGAAGGCGATCGCGCCGATGATGATCTCGCCCACCGGCGGGATCAGCGGGTTGTGTGTTTCCTCAGCTGCCCAGACGAGCATGGTGTCCATCCTGGTGTCGGTCCCTTACCCGGGTGGCTCGGATCAGGTGAAGATGAAGGGGACGACGAAGCCGATCAGGGCCAGCGCCTCGGAGAGGGCGAACCCGAGGAACGCGTAGGTGCGGGTCAGACCAGCGGACTCGGGCTGGCGGGCGGTGGCCTGGATGTAGGCGGCCCAGACGATGCCCACGCCGATTCCGGGGCCGATGGCCGCGAGGCCGTAGCCCATCGTGCCGACGTTGCCGTTGAGTGCTGCCAGAAGATCCATTGCGGGTGTTCCTCCTGTGTCGTCGCCCGGCGGTCGCCGGGCGGCTGGCGGGGGTCGTGCGGTGGTGCGGATCAGAGGTGGTGCGGATCAGAGGTGGTGCGGATCAGAGGTGGTGCGGGCGGCTCAGTGCTCGGCCTCGATCGAGCCGTTGAGGTAGGTGCCCATCAGCACGGTGAAGACGTAGGCCTGCAGGAAGATCACCAGCAGCTCGAAGAACGTCATCACGATCGCCATCAGCGCCGAGATCGGACCGAAGACGGCCGAGTAGTTGCCGGTCTGGAGCAGGTAGACCGCGCCGAGGGAGAAGACCACCAGCAGCATGTGGCCGGCGAACATGTTCGCGAAGAGTCGGACGGCCAGCGTGAACGGCCGCACGACGAAGTTCTGCAGGATCTCGATCGGCGTCACCAGGACGTACATGTACGTCGGCACGCCCGGCAGGAAGAGGATGTCCTTGAAGTACCGCTTGACGCCCTGCTCGCGGATGCCGACCCAGATGTAGATGACGTAACAGACCAGCGCCAGGAAAAGGGGGAAGGCGAACTTGCTCATCGGCGAGATCTGGGCGAACGGGATGATCGCCATCAGGTTGTTCGCGAGGATGAAGAAGAACAGCGACGCAAGGAAGGGCGCGAACGGCAGCCCCCTGGGTCCGATCACGTCACGGGCGATGCCGTTCCGGATCAGGCCGTACCCGGCCTCGCCCAGGAACTGCAGCTTGCCCGGCACGATGCTGGCGTTGCGGGCCGCGAAGTAGAGGAACGCGGCCATGGCCAGCGTCGCGATCCAGAGGATGATCGTGATGCGGGTGATCTCGAAGTTGATTCCGAGCACCGAGAAGTGAGCGATCGCCTCGGGGTAGAACTCACCGAGGCCAGGCGCTTGGAAGCCTTCACCGTTGGCGGCGAGCACGTCGCCGAGCGCGAGGGCGCTGGAGGTCACCGTCGTCCCTTCTGCGTCCTGGGCTGGCTCCGTCGTCCGCCCGGGGTGTCACCGGTCTGCCGCCCCGGAACGGGGTCGGCAGCGCCGTACCTCTTGACCACCAGGTAGATGGCCACTGCCATGCCGAAGATGACGCCGACCGGGAAGAACACCACGATGTCCAACCAGTGGTCCAGCAGCCACCCGGCCCCGCCCCACACGGCCATCCCGGAGATCATCGTCCCGGTGACCGCCCAGCCGGTGTCGGCCCCACTGGGCTGACGGGCTGGGCTCGCAGGTCGTGGTCGGGCCCCCTTGCGTGCAGGGGTGTCCTCGGCCATCGGATCGGACCCTATCAGCCGCGTGTCGGGCGTATTTCCGGGTCTTCCGCGCCCGGGGCCTGGGCTCCCGCTGTGCGGGCGCTCGGCGGCGCGGGTGGGGGGACGTAGTAGAGCTGGCGGGTCCACACCCAGCGCAGCTGGACCCCGCTCCAGAGCAGCGTCCCGACGACGACGGCCCAGGCCAGTGCCAGCCGGTTCAACCAGCCGTCCTCGGGCAGCGCGCTCAGCACCGCGTACAGCGCGACGGCCTTGACGAAGAAGGTGCCCAGCGCCGCCGGCAGGGTGTAGGTGTCGTCGATCCTGCCGGCCCAGGCGATGACCAGCCCGGAGATGCAGAAGAACGCGGTGACCACCGCCGCGCCGACCAGCACGCCGAGGGCGTCGGCCCAGCCGGCCAGCAGGCCGGTGACCGGGACCGCCACCGCGGTGACCGCGAGGGCGGCGAGCGCACCGACCCGGAGGAAGGACAGGTCCCAGGGGGCGTCGCTGCGCGGACCCGTCCGTTCGGCGAACAGGCCGGTCACCGCCGCACCCCCGCGGGCGTGGAGGTGACCGGGGCGGGCGGCCCCGCGGACGGTGCCGCCGAGGGCCCAGAGGCGACCGCGCGCCGGGTCGGGTGGGCCGACCGGCTGCGTTCCTTCATCGCCGCCAGCTCGGCCTGCCGGGCCGCGATGGCGTCGCGGCGGGCCCGCGGGCTGAGCACCACGACGACCCCGACCACGAGCAGCGCCCCGACGACGACCAGGACGTTCGCGGTCCCGCCGGTGATGGACAGCGCGACCGCCCCGAAGCTGAGCAGGGCGGCCCAGAAGTACATGATCAGGACCGCCCGGCGGTGCGAGTGCCCGATGGACAGCAACCGGTGGTGCAGGTGCATCTTGTCCGGCGAGAACGGCGAATGCCCGCGCCGGGTACGGCGGACGACGGCCAGCACCAGGTCGGCGAACGGGATGAAGAGCACCGCCACCGGCACCAGCAACGGCAGCGCCAGCGGGAGCAGGCTGGCTGCGGAGTCGAAGGTCTGCGGGTCGGCCTGGCCGGTGGCCGAGACCGCCGCGGCCGACAGCATCAGCCCGACCAGCATCGAGCCCGAGTCGCCCATGAAGATCCGCGCCGGGCTGAAGTTGTGCGGCAGGAAGCCCAGGCACGCGCCGGCGAGCACGGCGGTGATGAGCGCCGGGGCGCTGGCCACGTCGTCATAGCCGACCAGGCCCAGGTGGTAGCTGTAGGCGAAGAAGGCCAGCGCCGCGATCGCCGACACCCCCGCGGCGAGCCCGTCAAGTCCGTCGATGAAGTTCAGCGCGTTGACAGTCAGCAGGGTCAGCAGGATCGTCGCCGGAACCCCGACCGAGGGGCCGAGGATGAGCGTGCCGATGTTGGCGACCGGCAGGAACAGGTAGAGCAGCTGGACGCCGAAGAGCACCATCACCCCGGCCGCGGCGATCTGGCCGGTGAGCTTGGTGAGCGGGTCGAGGCTGAACCGGTCGTCGAGCACCCCGAGCAGGCAGATGATGCCCCCGGCGATGAGCACCCCGATGGTCTGCGAATCGTCGAAGGTCCGGTGCAACGCGGGCAGCCGGCCGGCGACCAGGACCGCCGCGGCGACCCCCAGGTACATCGCCACTCCCCCGCCCCGGGGGGTGGGGATGACGTGCACGTCCCGTTCCCTGGGGGCCGCCATCATCTTGAGCCGGATCGCCGCCACCCGGACCACGGGCGTGGCCAGGAACGTGACCACCGCGGCGGTCAGCAGGACGACGACGTACTCGCGCATCGGATCAGGCGGTGTAGGAGGCGGGGGTCGGGTAGGCCGGGTGGGTACCGACCAGCTCGCGCACGCCGGCGGCGACCTCGGCGGTCCGCGCACCGGAGGCGTCCCGGATCGCGGTGCCGATGAGCGAGGCGACCGTCTTCATGTCGGTCTCGACCATGCCCTGCGTGGTGACCGCGGGGCTGCCGACCCGGATGCCCGAGGCGACCGAGGCCGGCTGCGGGTCGAAGGGGATGGCGTTCTTGTTCAGCACGATGCCGGCCGCGTCGGCCCGGGCCTCGGCCACCTTGCCGGTCACCAGCTCACCGGCGTCGTCGGTGACCCGGCGCAGGTCCAGCAGCGCCAGGTGGGTGTCGGTTCCACCGGCGACCGGGCGCAGCCCCTCGGCGGCCAGGCCCTCGGTCAGCGCCTGGGCGTTGGTGATCACCTGGCGGGTGTAGGCCTGGTACTCGGGCTGCAGGCACTCCTTGAGGTTCACCGCCTTGGCAGCGATGGCGTGCATGAGCGGGCCGCCCTGCATCATCGGGAACGCCGACTTGTCGATGGCCTTGGCGTGCTCGGCCTTGCAGACGATCGCGCCACCGCGGGGCCCGCGCAGCACCTTGTGCGTGGTGAAGGTGACCACGTCGGCGTAGGGCACCGGCGAGGGGATCGCCTTGCCGGCCACGAGGCCGATGAAGTGCGCGGCGTCGACCATCAGGACCGCGCCGACCTCGTCGGCGATCTCCCGGAACGCGGCGAAGTCGATCAGCCGCGGGATGGCCGAGCCGCCACAGACGATGAGCTTGGGCCGGTGCTCACGGGCCAGGTCGCGGACCTGGTCGTAGTCGATGTGCTCGGTCTTCTCGTCGACCCCGTACTGGACGGCGTTGAACCACTTGCCCGAGAAGGAGACCTTGGCGCCGTGGGTGAGGTGACCGCCGTGCGGCAGCGCCATGCCCAGCAGCGTGTCCCCGGGTGAGAGGAAGGCGCCGTAGGCGGCCAGGTTGGCGCTGGCACCCGAGTGCGGCTGCAGGTTGACGTGCTCGGCCCCGAAGAGCTCCTTGCCGCGGGCGATACCGATCTCCTCGGCGCGGTCGACGACCTCGCAGCCGCCGTAGTAGCGGCGTCCCGGGTATCCCTCGGCGTACTTGTTCGACAGCGTGCTGCCCAGCGCGGCGAGCACCGCCGGGCTGGTGAAGTTCTCGCTGGCGATCAGCTGCAGGCCCCCACGGAGCCGGTCCAGCTCGTCGAGGACCACCCCGGAGATCTCGGGGTCGAAGGCGGCCAGGGCGTCGAAGTCCGGCCCCCAGTAAGGGGTTCGTGCGGGGGTGCTCATCGTGGCTGCACTCCAGTGGCTTGACGACGGTGCGTCGGTGCGGGCGCCCGCGTGCACCCGACCGGTCGGGCGCGCGGCTGTCACACCACGGTATCGCCTGCGGTTCCCACTGCCTCCGCAGCGGAGTGCCGGGGCGCAGGAAACCTCGCCCGCCGGACTCCGGTCAGTCGGTGATGCCGGGGACGACCTCGCGCAGGCGGTCGACGTCGATGGCCCCGATCCGCAGCACCCGGGGGGTGGGCGCGGTGCAGTCGACGATGGTGCTGGCGGCCGAGCTCTCGCGCGGTCCGCCGTCGAGCACGACCGCGGCATGGTCGCCGAGCTGGTAGTCCGCCTGCTCCGCCGTGGTGGCCGCCGGCCGGCCGGAACGGTTGGCGCTGGACACCGCGAGCGGGCCGGTACGCCGCAGCAGCTCGCGGGTC
The DNA here is from genome assembly GCA_025965775.1 of Modestobacter sp. GTDB lineage: Bacteria > Actinomycetota > Actinomycetes > Mycobacteriales > Geodermatophilaceae > Modestobacter. The sequence continues at coordinate 6,875 of JAOPWG010000015.1, forward strand.
AGGTCGTCGTCGGGCAGCCGCACCGCGACCGTGCCCTCGGCGTCACCCAGGTCCCAGGCCAGGGACGGCGCGTGCTCGACGACCAGGGTGAGCCCGCCGGGCCAGAACGCCTCGGCCAGGTCGTGGGCGACCGGCGGCACGGTGGTGACCAGCCCGGCCAGGGTGGAGGCCTCGCCGATCAGCACCGGGACCGGCATGCTGCGGCCGCGGTTCTTGGCGGCCAGCAGCTTGGTGACCGCCGTCGGGGTGAAGGCGTCGGCGGCCACCCCGTACACGGTGTCGGTGGGCAGGAGAACCAGGTCCCCACGGGAGAGCGCCGCGGCGGCGGCGGTCAGCCCCGCGGCGCGCTGGTCGGGGTCGCTGCAGTCGTAGACGTCGGCCACGAGGGCGCAGTCTCTCACCCCCGGCTGGGGGCGCCCTCCAGCCGGGCCGTCGTGTAGCGCGGCCGGCCGGCCAGGTCGGGGTGGTCGGTGACGTCGGTCCACCGGCCGGTGGCGCGTACCAGCGCGGGCAGCGCGCCGCCCTGCTGGTCGGCGTGCTCGATGCCCAGCCAGCCGCCGGGCCGCAGCAGCCGGGCGGCGGTACGCAGCAGCCCGCGGACGACGTCGAGCCCGTCCGGGCCGCCCCACAGGGCCAACGGCGGGTCGTGGTCGGCGACCTCGCGCGGCAGCCGGGCGCCGTCGGGGACGTAGGGCGGGTTGGAGACGACGACGTCCACCGTCCCGTCGAGCGCGGTGAGCAGCCCCGGGTCGGTCATGTCACCGGCGAGTACCTGGACCGGGCTGTCCCCGGCAGCGGCGCGCGTGGCGGCGTTGTGCCGGGTCCACTCGATGGCCCCAGCGTCGGCCTCGACGGCCACCACCTGCACGCCGGGGTGCTCGTGCGCCACCGACAGCGCGATCGCCCCGGACCCGGTGCCGAGGTCGACCACCCGTGGCGCATCCAGCCCGGCGATGCGATCGAGCACCCAGCCGGCGATGAGCTCGGTCTCGGGTCGGGGTACGAAGACACCCGGTCCCACCGCCAGCTCCAGGTGGCGGAACGGCGCCCGGCCGGTGAGATGCTGCAGCGGCACCCGGGCGGCCCGCTGCTCGACCAGGCCGGCGAACCGGGCGGCGGCCCCGTCCGGGACCTCGTCGAGCGTGAGCAGCCGGGCCCGTGGCACGTCCAGGACGGCGGCCAGCAGCAGCTCGGCGTCCACCCGCGGGGACTCGACGCCCCCCTCGGCCAGCGTGCGCGCGGCCTGGGCCACCAGGGTGCGGACGTTCAGGACCCGGCTGCCAGCAGCTCGGCGGTGTGCGCCTCGGCCAGCGCGTCCAGGACCGGGTCGAGCTCGCCGGAAAGGACCGCGTCGAGGTTGTGCGCCTTGAAGCCGACCCGGTGGTCGCTGATCCGGTTCTCCGGGAAGTTGTAGGTGCGCACCCGCTCGCTGCGGTCCACGGTGCGCACCTGGCTGCGGCGCTGGTCCGACGCCGTCGCGGCGGCCTCCTCGCGGGCGGCGGCCAGCAGCCGCGAGCGCAGCACGCGCAGTGCGGACTCGCGGTTCTGCAGCTGGCTCTTCTCGTTCTGCGAGCTCACCACGATGCCGGTGGGCAGGTGGGTGATCCGGACGGCGGAGTCGGTCGTGTTCACGCTCTGCCCGCCCGGCCCCGAGGACCGGAAGACGTCGATCCGCAGGTCGTTGGGGTCGACGCTGACGTCGACCTCCTCGGCTTCGGGCAGCACCAGCACGCCGACCGCGGAGGTGTGGATCCGGCCCTGGGACTCGGTGACCGGCACCCGCTGCACCCGGTGCACGCCGGCCTCGAACTTCAGCCGGGACCAGATGCCCTCGTCGGTGCGCGACTTCACCGCCACCGCGACGTCCTTGTAACCGCCGAGCTCGGCGTCCACCGCGTCGAGCACCTCGGTGGCCCAGCCACGGCGCTCGGCGTAGCGCAGGTACATGCGCAGCAGGTCACCGGCGAACAGCGCGGACTCCGCGCCCCCCTCCCCCGCCTTGATCTCGAGGATGACGTCCTTGTCGTCGTCGGGGTCCTTGGGCAGCAGCAGCTCGGTCAGCCGGTCGCCCAACTGGGCGACGCGCTCCTCCAGGGAGGCGGCCTCGGCCGCGAAGGAAGGGTCCTCGCCGGCCAGCTCGCGGGCGGCGGCCAGGTCACCACGGGCCTCCTCCAGCGCGCGGGCGTTCTCCACCAGCGGGGCGAGCTGGGCGTAGCGGCGACCCAGCCGGCGGGCGCGGGCGGCGTCGGCGTGCACCGCCGGGTCGGCCAGCTCGGCCTCGAGGGAGGCGTGCTCGGCGAGGGCGTCGGCGAGCCGGTCGGTGCCGGCGTCGGCGGTGCTGCTCACGGG
>JAOPWG010000145.1 GCA_025965775.1 Modestobacter sp.
GCTGCTCTACCTCCCGGCCGCGGCGGTGTTCCTGGCGGAGGCGGAGTGGCGCTGCGGCCGGGAGGACGCGGCCGACGCCGCCGCCGAGCTCGCCCGGGAGGCCGCCCGGCGGCAGGGCACCGACCACAGCTTGCTGGCGGCGCTGGGCGAGTTCCCCGACGTGCTCGCCCGCCGGATCGACCTGGAGCCCCGCGGGGACTCCCCGTGGCACGAGCTGGGCCGGGCGCTGGTGGTGCGCGGCATCCAGGGGCCGCAGACCGGATCGGCGTCGGCCGAGGTGGTCGAGTTCGGCCGCGCGGCGCTCCTGGTGGAGGGCGCCGAGGTCAGCCCGGGGCTGACCAAGAGCCTGGAGCTGCTGGCCTACCTCGCCAACGACGACCGCGAGGACGTCTCCCGGGAGCGCCTGCTCGACGCCCTGTTCGAGGGTCGGCGGGACGCCTCGGCGTCGTCCTACCTGCGGCAGGCGGTGCTCAAGCTGCGCAAGGCGGTCCCCGACGTCCTGCTGCAGGACAGCCGGCCCGGGGTGGTCCGGCTCAGCCCGTTGGTCCGCGTGACCACCGAGTCGCGCCGGCTGATCGCGCTGCTGGGGGAGGCCGCCTCCTCCCGCGGGGAGGAACGGCTGCGCCTGCTGCTGGCTGCGCTGGAGATCGCCGACCGCGGGGTCTACCTGCCCGCCGTCGCCTCGGTCTGGGCCGAGGTGCGGCGGCAGCGGCTGGACGAGCTCGTCCGCAGCGCCCGGCTGGAGGCCGCCGAGGTGGCCTTCGCCGCCGGACATTTCGCTCAGGCGCGGCGGCTGGCAGAGGCGGTCGTGACGGTCGATCCCTACCGGGAGGCGGCCTGGAGACTGCTCATGAAGCTCGCGCACGCCCTCGGTGACAACGACCGTGTGATCACGGCGTTCCGGGCGTGTGAACACGCCCTGGCCGAACTCGGCGCCCGCCCCTCGACCACGACGCTGACGCTGCTCCGGGACTTCCGGACCTGACCGGTCTTTTCGGCCTCTTTCACGGCGACCCCCGACATTTCGCCCAGCGCCGACGCACTCGGGTCGGCTCGGGATCGCACGTAGAGGGAGACCGTCTGATGCCGTCGTCCTGGCTGCTCATCACCAACGCGACCGTCGTGGACGGCGCCGGCAACCCACCCGTCGCCGGCGCCTCGGTGCTCGTGCAGGACCGGCTGATCCGTGACGTGGGTACCCACGTGACCCGCGAGATGGTCCCGCGCGGGGAGCAGGTGACCGAGATCGACGCGACCGGCAAGACGCTGATGCCGGGGATGATCGACGCGCACTGCCACATGACCTACGGCGAAAGTCGTAGCGAGGAGGAGATCGACCTCTACACCAGCCCCGTACTGCGCACGCTGAAGGCCGCCTTCACCGCCCAGAAGGTGCTGCGCTCAGGCGTCACCGGCATCTCCCAGCCCGGCGGGAGCTACTACATCGGGGTCGGCCTGCGCGAGGCCATCAGGGACGGGATCGTGCAGGGACCGCGGATGACCGCGGCCGGTCGGTACATCTCGACCAGCAACGGCCTCACCGACTGGTACCCCGACTCCGTCGGCGTCCCCGAGGGCTCGATCGGCATCGTGCACAACACGCTGGACCTCATGATCAACGAGGTCCGGCACCAGGTGAAGAACGGCGTCGACCTCATCAAGCTGGCCGACAGCCCCTACGGCAACTTCCAGGCCTTCACCGACCACGAGATGAAGGTCCTGGCCGACCTGGCCCACCAGCTGGGCAAGAAGATGACGATCCACGCCCGCGGGCCGGCCGAGGTCAAGGCCGCCGCCCGTGCCGGCATCGACTGGATCATGCACGGCAACATCATGGACGACGAGGCCATCGACCTCCTGGCCGAGACCGGCACCCCCCTGGTGCCCACGCTGCTGCTGCTGTCCAACGCCGGCGACTTCGGCCACCTGGTCGGGGCGCCGGACCCGCTGCGCGAGGGCATGAAGCGGATGCTGGAGCGGACCGGCGACTCGATGACCCGGGCCCACCAGGCCGGCGTCACCTTCGCCCTCGGGACCGACAGCGGCTTCTCGCTGACCCCCTACGGCGTCTGGCACGCCCGCGAGCTGGAACTGCTCATGGACTACGCCGGCCTGACCTCGCTGGAGGCCATCCAGGCCGGCACCAGCAACGGCGCGCAGATGCTGGGCCTGGCGGGCGAGATCGGCGTGGTCGCGCCGGGCATGATCGCCGACCTGATCGTCGTCGACGGCGACCCGGTCGCCGACATCCGCGTGCTGCAGCGCCGTGAGTGCATCGAGACGGTGATCCAGGACGGCGCGGTCGTGGTGTTCGACGAGGAGAAGGTCGCCCGCTCCTGGCCGCACGAGCGGGGCATCGGCTACTCCATCGGCGACCTCACCTACGACGTCGTGTACGGCCAGGTCGACCCCGCGGACCCGGCCAACTCAGCGGTCGCGGACGGCGTCGAGGTGCACGACCTGGACACCTCCGAGGAGGCCCAGGACCTGGTCTCGGCCCTCACGCACCGGGAGACCGGCGCCCGGGTCATGGACTGACCGCCCGCATCTCCAGCACAGCCCCCGGCTCCCCCCGGCTCCCCCCGGCACCGCACGGCACCGCACGGCTCCACCCGCACCGACGCCCGTCCCCGTCCCACCCCACCGCCTGACGGAGGCAACCGTGTCCACGAGTGAAGACCTGTCCGGCTCCCCTGATCCCGGGGGAGCGTCCCTGGACGACTTCGACGACGACCTCGAGCTCGTCAACGAGAAACCGCTCTCCTGGTTCGACGTCTCGGCCATCGGCACCGGCGAGATGCTGTTCACCGCCGGCTGGGCCTGGATCGTCTTCACCGCCTACTCCTACGGGATCATGTGGACCCTGATCGGGTTCGTGGGTGGCGCGGTGGTGATCCACACCGCCTGGTGGCTGTACCGCGAGATGATCACCGCGGTCCCCGAGCCGGGCTCGCTGCAGTCCTACGCCCGCGAGGGCGGCATCTTCTCCCTCGGCACCTCGTACCTGATCCTCTACGCGCCGGTGTACGGCTGCTTCATGTGGCTGGAGCTGGTGGTCGCCAGGGGGCTGCTGGAGACGCTCTTCCCGTCCGTGCCCAGTGGTATCTGGCCCTACGTCGTGCTGGTGCCCGTGGTGGCGCTGAACCTCTTCGGGCACCAGATCACCGGCAAGGTGCAGTCGGTGCTCGTGGTCATCACGCTGCTCGGTGACCTGGTGCTGGCGGTCTGCGTCGGGGTGCTCATCGCCAACACCGACAGCTTCTCGGCGAACTGGTCCTCGCCGACCCCGGTCACCTGGCTGACCTTCTTCACCGTGGCCGGCCTGTGGCTGGGCATCATGGCCGGGATCATGGAGGTCCAGCAGGTCCTCGTCGACGAGTGGTCGAACTTCAACCGCTCCCGGGACGTCGGCCTGCTCTCGGCGGCCTGGCAGCTGTGGATCCGGCAGATCCCGCTGGCCATCGGCATCCTCTCCAGCCTGCCGCTGGCGGCGCTGATCCTCTTCCCCGTGCCCACCGTCGGCGTGGTCGAGGACAAGTTCGGCCACAACCCGGTCTTCTACCTGGCCCTGGCCATGATGCTGGTGGCCACCTACACCACGCTCAGCGTCTATTTCATGGGCATGGGCAAGATCCTCGCCCTCTACGCACAGCAGGGCGCGCTGCCCCGGGTCGTCGGCCGCTACTCGTCGCGATCGGTGCCCTGGGTCGCGATCCTCCTGCTCGCCGCGTTCGCCCTGATCGGGGCCTACTGGACGGACTTCACGTTCATCTCCACCGTGCTGTCGACCTGGTCGGTGACCCTGTACTTCGTCGTGGCGCTGACCTATCTGTGCATGAAGCGCCGCACGGACCTGGACCGGCCGGTGACCGCCCGGTTCGGCACCCCGCTGGCGGCCTTCCTGCTGGTCTACACGGCGATCATCGCGGTGGCGATCGTCAAGACCGCGTGGAAGCCCTCGCTCGTCTGGTTCCTGGTCGTGGCGGTCGTCGTCCTCTACGACATGTTCGTCGTGCCCCGGACCGAGCGCGGCAGCTTCTACCGGGCCCAGGTGCTCCGCCGCCGGACCAGCGCCGCGCGGCTCTGACCGTCGGGCGGCTGCGGCGCCCCCGGCGCCGCAGCCGCCCACCCCTTCACACAGCAGGCGACGCAGCAGGCGTCGGGAGCGATCGACGCAGGAACAGGAAGAGGACAGCATGGCTTCTCGGCACGCAGAGATCGCCGGCGCCGGGCTCGGCGGCCTGGCCTCGAGCATCGCGCTGGCCCAGCGGGGATGGAGCGTCCGGGTGCACGAGCGCTCGGACACGTTGCGGATGTTCGGTGCCGGCATCTGGCTGTGGGAGAACGGCCTGCGATCGCTGGCCGCCCTCGGCGTGGAGGCCGAGGCCACCAAACGGGCCCGCCGGATCGAGACCCTCGTCGCCCGCGACGACCGAGGCCGCCCGCTCATGCACCGCACGTTCGGTGAGAAGGACCGGATGATGCTCCCGCCGCGGGCCGACCTCTACGACGCGCTGATCGCCCGGGCCGCGGAGCTGGACGTCGAGATCGTCACCAGCTCCGCCGCGGTCGCCGCGCGGCCGGACGGTGAACTCGAGCTGGAGGACGGCAAGGTGCTGACCGCCGACCTGGTGGTCGCCGCGGACGGCGTCTTCTCGCGGATCCGCGAGTCGCTGCTGCTCACCCGCCGCGTCGACTACCTCGACGAGGGCTACACGCGGTTGCTGATCCCGCGGCGGGACGGCGATCCGGCCACCGAGATCACCGAGTACTGGAGCGGCTCCCGCCGGCTGCTCTACGACCCGTGCACCGACGAGCTGAACTACGTCTGCCTGTGCTGCAACGTCGACGACGTCGCCGGCCGCCAGGTGCCGGTGGACAAGGCGAGCTGGCTGGCCTCCTTCCCCGAACTCGGCGGGATCATCGAGCGCATCGACGAGGTCGGGCGCTGGGACCGGGCCATGCGGGTCACCTGCCGGGACTGGTCACGCGGGCGCGCTGTGCTCGTCGGCGACGCCGCGCACGGCCAGCCGCCGAACCTCGGCCAGGGCGCCAACCTGACGTTCCAGAACGCGCTCTCGCTGGCCGACTACCTCGACCGCGGCACCGACGTCCCGACGTCGCTGGTGGCCTGGGAGAAGGGCGAGCGCCCGCTCACCGACCACGTGCAGAAGTGGACCGACCTCTACGGCCGGGTGGCCAGCGCGTGGCCCGAGCGGTTCGCCGACCGGCGCAGCCAGTTCCTGGAGACCGCGACCAAGCTGCCCTGGATCGACCGACAGCTCAACCGGGCCGCCCGGCACGTCCCGGTCGGTTCCGGCCGGCCGGCCACCGTCTGATCCCGAACGACCGCCCACCCGGAGGAGAGACATGAGCCAGGTGCAGGACCCGACCGGCAAGCAGTACATCCCGCGTCCGGAGGCGCTGAGCACGGAGTACCTCCGCGACATCCTGGACGAGTACTACATGGCCAAGTGGAACCCGAACAAGGACACGGTGGCCGCGGTGACCAAGTGGAAGGACTGGCCGCTGGTCGTCCGGATGCCGGACGTGAAGCAGGACTTCACGATCCAGATCGACAACGGCGTCGTCCAGGCGGTCAGCGTCGGCCTCCCCGAACGCCCCCGCATCCTCTGCGTGATGCTCGCCGAGACGATGCAGCGCATCTACTACGACGAGACCACCGCGGCCATCGAGTCGATCTCCGGACGCATCAAGATCCGCGGCAACGAGGTGGAGCGACGCCGGCTGCTCGCCGCCATCTCCTTCCTCACCTGGTGACGGCGCTGTGACGACCACCCCGCCGAGCACCCCGACCGGAGGTCTCCCCGCATGACGCAGGCCCCGCCCCGCCCCACCTCGACCGCACCGGTGAAGCTGGTCGGGCAGTCCGTCCCCCGCAAGGAGGACCTGGCACTGCTCACCGGCACGGCGCGCTTCATCGACGACGTCAAGCTGCCCGGCATGCTCTACGCCAAGATCCTGCGCAGCCCGGTGGCGCACGCCCGGGTGCGCTCGATCGACACCAGCCGGGCCCGGCAGATGCCCGGGGTCGTCGACGTCCTGTGCGGCGCCGACCTCGTCGGCAGGGTCAAGCCGTGGGGCGACCTGATGCAGGACCTGCTCGTCGGTGACCACACGCCCTTCGCCGTGGACAAGGTGCTCTACGAGGGCCAGGAGCTCGCGGCCGTCGTCGCGGAGACCAAGTACCAGGCACTCGATGCCCTGGAGGCCATCGAGATCGATCTGGAGGAGCTGCCGGCCCTCGTCGACCCGGAGGCGGCGATGGCCCCCGGCGCCGGGTTGATCCAGGAGGGCATCACCTACGAGTTCGGCGACGGCAACATCTTCGACCGCTACCGGGTGCGGATCGGTGACGCCGACGCTGCCGCGGAGGAGGCCGACGTCGTCGTCCGGCAGCGGTTCACCACCAACCGGCAGGCCGGTGCGGCGCTCGATCCCCACGGCTGCGTGGCCGACTACGACACCTTCACCCGCGAACTGACCATCTGGTCCTCGACGCAGTCCATCTACATGGTCCGCGACGTCCTCGCCGACGTGCTCCAGATCCCGCGCAACAAGGTCCGCGTGCGCATCCCGGAGGTGGGCGCCGGGTTCGGGTCGAAGGCGCAGATCTTCCCCTACGAGGTCATCGCCTCGATCTTCTCCATGCGGCTGGGCCGGCCGGTCCACCTGGTGCTCGGGCGCAAGGAGATCTTCCAGTCCGGCACCGCCCGCAACGGCCAGGTCCGCTACGCGGAGCTGATGTGCCGGCGGGACGGCACGATCACCGGCTACCGCGACTATGTCGTGCACAACTGCGGTGCCTTCTCGGTGTGGGGCAACCAGGTGCTGCACATCGGCACCAACGTGGGGATGCTGCCCTACGCGATCCCCAACATCCGGATCGACGGCGACATCGTGCACACCAACACCGCACCCGGCGGCGCGCTGCGCGGGTTCGGCATCCCCCAGACCATCTGGGCGAAAGAGCAGCTGGTCGACATGGCGGCCGCCGAGCTGGGCATGGACCCGCTGGAGCTCCGCGCGAAGAACGTCATCCGGCCCGAGACCTTCCCGTTCACCACACCGATGGGGCAGATCATCGACAGCACGTCGATGTACGACTGCCTGCACACCTCCGCCGAGGCGATCGGATGGGCGGAGAAGAAGGCCCACCCCGTCCCGTACGAGGGGGTGGGGCTGGCCGTGTCGATGAAGTACACGAGCTGCCGGCACCCCTCCTTCGACACCGACCTGTCGGCCGTCCGGCTCCGGCTGGAGACCGACGGCACGGTGACCATCTACTCCAGCGACGTGACCCACGGGCAGAGCCACGCGACGATGCTGGCCCAGATCGTCGCCGACGGACTGGGGGTCGGCTTCGAGAAGATCACCCTGGCCGCCCCGGACTCCGTCACCTCGCCGTTCGGGCTGGGCACCTACGCCAGCCGCGGCGCGGCGGTGCTGGGCACGGCGTGCCGGCTGGCCACCGAGCGGCTGCGTGAGCGGGTGCTGACCATCGCCGCCCACGTGCTGGAGGCCAACGTCGAGGACCTGGACATCGGCAACGACCGGGTCTACATCAAGGGCCTGCCCGACAGCGGCCTGTACCTGGAGATCCTGGCCAGCTTCGCCGCCTACCGCACCCACCAGCTGCCGCCGGGGTTCGAGCCGACCCTGGAGGTGGTGGCCACCTACGACACCCCCACCGAACGGGAGGGCGCCGACGGGTCGGGCAACCTGTCGGTCACCTACTCGGCGGCCGCGCACTCCGCGCACGTCCGGGTGGACCCCGAGACCGGTTACGTGCGGGTGGTCGACTACGCGATGGCGCACGACACCGGCGTGGTGATCAACCCGCTGGTCGTCGAGGGGCAGCACCAGGGCGGGTTCCTCATGGGCCTGGGCATGGTGCTGGGCGAGGACTACCTCTACGACGCCGACGGCCACCTCACCAACGCCAGCTTCGCCACCTACCTGGCGCCGACGGCCACCGACATGCCCGAGCTGACCAAGATCTACGAGATCCCGGCGCCGTCGCTGACCATCCCCGGCGGGCAGAAGGGCGCCGGGGAGTCGGGCACCGGCCCGGTTCCTGCAGCCGTGGGCAACGCCGTCTTCGACGCCACGGGGGTGCGCTTCACCGAACTGCCGATCACCCCGCAGAAGATGCTGCTGGCCCTGCGGGAGAAGGAGCGTCAGGGGGCGGTCACCTTCCGGTTCCCCGACGACATGCCGGACTTCACCGGCCCGCGCACGAAGGCGGAGTGGCCCGAGCCCGACCTCACCGACGCCGTCGACTTCGACTGGGACGACCTGCCCGGCTTCGACGACGAGGACGACGAGGACGACGTGGACGGGGGCCCGGCGCTGTGAAGGCCTTCACCTACCTCCGCCCCGGCGACGGGGCCGAAGCGGTCGCGCTGCTGCGTGAGCACGGCCCCGATGCCCGCGTGATCGCCGGCGGCCAGAGCCTGCTGCTGGCGTTGAAGGACCGTTCGGCCCGGCCGCCGGTGCTGGTCTCCCTCCGCGGGGTGCCCGAGCTGGCCGGCGTCCGCGTCGAGGGGGACGAGCTGGTGGTGGGGGCGACGACCACCTACGCCCAGCTCACCCGGGCCGAGCTGCCGGGTTGGCAGGCCACGATCGCCGCGGTCGCCGGCGATCTGGCCGACCGCCCCGTGCGGACCATGGGCACGATCGGGGGCGGGCTGTGCGCCGCCGACCCCCGGTACGACGTGCTGACCCTGGTCACCGGCGTGGGCGCCCGGCTGGAGGTGCTGTCCTCCGCAGGCCGGCGGGTGCTGACCCCGGCGGAGTTCTTCGCGCCCGGCGGCGGGACCCGGCTGGAGCCCGGCGACGTCCTCACTGCCATCCGCTTCCCCGGCACCGCGGCGTGGGACGGCGTGGTCTTCGAGAAGTTCCGCACCCGGGTGTTCGACGCCGCGCTCGCCTCCGTGCTGTGCGCGGTCCGGCTCGACCCGGACGGCGCGCTGGCCGCGCTGCAGCTGACCGTCGGCGCCGCGGTGCCGGTCCCGGTCGTCGCCGTGCAGACCGGCTCGGCGCTGGTGGGCACCTCGGCCGCCGCCGTCGACGTCGACGCCGTGGCCCGCGACGTGGTCACCGAGGTCCTCCCCGGCCGTGGGGACACACCGGCCCTGCAGTACGCCCGCGAGCTCGTCTCCGCACTCACCCGCAGGGCGCTGGTCCGCGCCCTCGCCCACCCCAGGAGCTGACCGTGCAGGACGTCACCATCACCGTCAACGGACGGCCCGTGCAGGCCGGGATCGACGAGCGGACGCTGCTCCTGGACTTCGTCCGCGACGTCGCCGGGCTGACCGGCACGCACAACGGCTGCCTGGAGGCCCGCTGCGGCTGCTGCTCGCTCGAGGTGGACGGCGCGATCGTCAAGTCGTGCAACGTGCTGGCCGTGCAGGTCGACGGCAGCAGCGTGACCACGATCGAGGGGCTCTCGCCCGAGCGGCTGCGGCCGGTCGAGCACATCACCTCCCAGAGCCTGGCCGGGCACTACCAGCCGCTCGAGGCGCTCGGCGCCGACGCCGGCGACCTGCACCCGGTGCAGGCGGCGTTCCATGCCTGCCACGCGCTGCAGTGCGGGTTCTGCACGCCGGGGATGGTGATGGTGCTGAAGAACTACCTCGAGGAGAACCCGGAGCCCACCCGGGACGACGTCCGCACGGCCATCGCCGGGAACCTGTGCCGGTGCACCGGCTACCAGCACATCATCGACGCCGGCATGCAGGCTGCCGAGGCGATGCGCGGCGGGGTGTGCCGCACAGCCATCGAGTCCCCGGACGGCGCACCGACGGGCGCCGGGGCGCAGGCCGGCGCCGTGGCGGGAGTGGGGGCGGGACCCGGCGTCGGCGTCGCGACCGGCGAGGTGTGACCGGGGCGGTGACCGACGAGCCCACCGGGTCGGTGACCGACCCGGTCACCGACCTGGCCGACCGGCTCGCCGGCGACGGGTACGTGGCCGACCGGCCGCTCGCGATGGTGCTGCACCTGGCCCAGCAGCTGGGGTCGCCGGTGCTGCTGGAGGGTGAGCCGGGGGTCGGCAAGACATCGGTGGCCGAGGCGCTGGCCGCGGTGACCGGCGCCCGGCTGGTCCGGCTCCAGTGCTACGAGGGGCTGACCGCCCAGCACGCGCTGTACGAGTGGGACTACACCCGCCAACTCCTCGACATCCGGCTGGCCGAGGCCGGCGGCGTGGCGGGCGACGAGCTGCGCACCCAGGTGTTCAGCACCGACCACCTGCTCCGCCGGCCGCTGCTGGACGCCATCTGGCCGGTCGACGACCGGCCCGTCGTGCTGCT
>JAOPWG010000236.1 GCA_025965775.1 Modestobacter sp.
GCCGTGCGGGACGGTATGGCGACGTTGCGGTTCAACATCGCCATCGCCCGGATCACCGAGCTGACCAACCACCTGACCCAGGCATACGGCCCGGGGACGGCGGTGCCGCGCTCGGTCGCCGAGCCGCTGGTGCTGCTGCTGGCCCCGCTGGCGCCGCACGTGGCGGAGGAGATGTGGTCCCGGCTGGGCCAGGCCGACTCCGTGGCGTGGGCGCAGTTCCCGGTGGCCGAGGAGCGCTGGCTGGTCGACGACACCGTGCAGGTGGCGGTCCAGGTCAACGGCAAGGTGCGCGCCCAGGTCTCGGTGCCCGCCGACGCGGACGCGGCCACGCTGGAGGCGGCTGCCCGGGCCGACGAGCGGATCGTCGGCTACCTGGACGGCGCGACCGTCCGTCGCGTCGTCGCGGTGCCCGGCCGGCTGGTCAACTTCGTCCTGGGCTGAGAAAGGACCCGCTGCGCGCTTCAGCCCGCCGGTCAGGCGGCGAGGGCGGGTGCCAGCGCCCGGCGCATCGCCGCCTCGACCGGGTCGAGCGCCTCGGCGACGGTCACGTCGCGACCGAGCTCGGCCGACAGCGAGGTGACGCCGGCGTCGACGATGCCGCACGGCACGATCGCGCTGTAGTCGGTCTGGTCGGGGTCGCAGTTGAGCGCGAAGCCGTGCATGGTCACGCCCCGGGCGACGCGGACGCCGATGGCCGCGACCTTGCGGTCCGGGCCCCGGTCGTCGGCGCGCACCCAGACCCCGCTGCGGCCCTCGACCTGCTCGGTGGCCAGGCCGAAGCCGGCACAGACCTCGATGAGCGCGGTCTCCATGCGGCGGACGTGCGCGACGACGTCGACGGGGTCCGGCAGAGCCACGATCGGGTAGCCCACCAGCTGGCCGGGGCCGTGCCAGGTGATCTTGCCGCCCCGGTCGACGTCGATGACCGGGGTGCCGTCGGCGGGCCGCTCGTGCGGTTCGGTGCGCCGTCCGGCGGTGTAGACCGGCGGGTGCTCCAGCAGCAGCAGGGTGTCCGGGCCGGTGCCGGCGACCCGCTGGTCGTGTACCTCGCGCTGCTGTGCCCACGCCTGCTCGTAGGGGACCAGCCCCGCCCGGACGACGGCCAGCTCGCTCATGACCCCAGCGCTCATGGCCCCAGCCTATGCCCGGTCAGCGGAGCCTCCGTGGCTCGACCCGGGTCTCCACGGCCTGCCCGTCGGCCCCCCGCCGCACCCGGTACGCCGCCTTGCCCGGCCGGTCGGCGACGGCCTCGGCCAGCTCGGTGCCCCGGTAGACCAGCCCCACGCCGTCGTCGGTGGCGTACCCGTCCGGCAGCGTCCCGTCGGCGACGAGCCGCTGGTACAGCGGCCGGCGCTGCTCCTCGGAGTCGTGGTGGACGCTGTTGGAGTGCGGCAGCAGGGCCAGGCCGTTCGTCACCGGGCGCAGGTCCGGGCCGAAGGAGTCGGTCGTCCCGCCGACGTGCCAGCACAGCGACCCGGCCGACACCCCGCCCAGCACCACCCCGGCCTGCCAGGCCTCGCGGAAGACCGCGTCCAGCCCGTGCACGCGCCAGACCGCCAGCAGGTTGGCCACGCTGCCGCCGCCGACCCAGACCACGTCCTGGGCCAGCAGGTGCGACCGGACATCGGCCACGGTCGGCATGGTGAACAGGCTCAGGTGGGACGCGTCGACGTCCCGGCCGGCGAAGGCGCCGTAGAAGCCGGCCACCCGCGCCGGGTCGTCGCCGGTGGCGGTGCCCAGGTAGCAGATCCGCGGCCGGTCCGGCCCGCCGGCCAGCTCGAACGCCAGGTCGAAGACCGGCCCGGGTGCCCAGTCGTACGGGCCGCGGCCGCGGGAGTCGAAGCCGATGCTGGTGGCCAGCACGGTGGGAGCCGTGGCGGGCATCAGGCCGGACCCGGGACCGCTGACGGTGCACCGGCCGGGTCGCGGGGGACCTCGTCCCGGACCTCCTCCCTGGTTGCGACGACCTCGGCACGAGAGCGGAACGACATGCCCCGAACCTAGGGGTGCGGGTGCCCGGAGACCGCCCGGCGACCGGCACCTGTGGACGACGACCGCCCCTGTGGACGACGACGGCGCCGGACGGGCCGGGCGCCCTACCGTCCCGGTATGCCCGTCGATCCAGCGGTCCAACCCGCCCCGGTGGTACCCGGCTACGTCCTGGAGGAGCTGCTGGGGCGCGGGGCGTCCGGTGAGGTCTGGCGTGCCCGTCCCCGCGGCGGAGGTGCGCCGGTGGCCGTGAAGGTCCTGGTGCGGGGCGACCCCGAACGTCAGGTCCGGGAGGCGGCGATGCTCGCCGAGCTCGACCATCCGCACCTGGTCCGGTTGCACCGGGTGGTGAGCCGCGAGGTCCGGGGCGCGGCCACCGACGTGGCCCTGGTGCTGGACCTGCTGGCTGGGGGCAGCCTGGCCACACTGCTCGCCCGCCGGGGCCGGTTACGCCCCGGCGAGGTGGTCACCACCACCGCCCCGGTGGCCGCGGCCCTCGCCCAGGCACACGACCGTGGGGTGGTGCACGGCGACCTGTCCCCGGGCAACATCGTGTTCACCGCCGAGGGGCGGCCGGTGCTCACCGACCTCGGCACCGCGCGGCTGGTCGGGGAGGCCGGCCGGGCTGAGGTCACCCCGGCCTACGTCGACCCGGTGGTGGCCCGAGGTGGTGCGCCCGGTCCGGCCTCCGACGTGTTCGGGGTGGCGGCGGCCGCCTTCCACGCGCTCACCGGCATCCCCCCGTGGAACGCCGCCGATCCCGCCGGCACGCTCGCGGTCGCCGCCCGGGGCGAGATCCCCGACCTCGCCCTGCTGGCTCCGGACGCGCCGGCCGAGCTGGTCCGTGTGGTGGTCCGGGGCCTGTCCCCGGAGCCACACCTGCGCGGCTCGGCGGCCGCCTTCGCCCTGGACCTGCGGCACGCCTGCCGGCCCGAGCCGGTGCGGCTACCCGCCCCGGGCATCCCGGACGAGGTGCTGGGGCTGACCGGCCGAGGTCCGCGCACGGAGCTGACCCACCAGGTCGCCGACCGCGGCGCCCGTGCCGCACACGCCGCCCCGGTGGTGCCCGGCCGGTTCGCCGGACTGCGGGAGGCGCTGGCCCACCACCGGGCCCGGGTCGTCGCCGACCGGCTGCCGGGCGGCGACGGGCCGGGGCGTCTCCTGCGGCGCTGCGCGATGTCCCTGGTCGCCCTGGTGGTGATCG
>JAOPWG010000270.1 GCA_025965775.1 Modestobacter sp.
GCACACCCTGGCCAAGGTGAAGAACGCCGCCCTGGCCGAGGGCGACGAGCCGGAGCCGCGCGCCCGGGTGATCGGCGAGGAGCAGGTGGTCGCCGAGGCCGACCGGCTGGTGGCCAACACCGCCGACGAGGCATCCCAGCTGGTCCGCTGGTACGACGCCGACCCGCGGCGCACCCTCGTGATCCCGCCCGGTGTCGACCTGCAGCGGTTCAGTCCCGGTGACCGGCATCGCGCCCGGCGGCGGATCGGGGTGCCCGCCGACGCCGTCGTGCTGCTGTTCGTCGGGCGCATCCAGCCACTCAAGGGTCCGGATCTGCTGCTGGAGGCCGCCGCCCGGATGCTCGCCGACGACCCGGGCCTGCGCGCGAAGCTGCAGGTGCTCGTGGTCGGTGCGCCCAGCGGCTCCGGCCTGGCCGAGCCCCGCCGGCTGCAGGAGCTCGCGGTCTCCCTCGGCGTCACCGACGTGGTGCGGTTCCTCCCGCCGCAGCCGCCCGAGCAGCTGGCCGAGCACTACGGGGCCGCCGACGTGGCCGTCGTCCCCAGCCACAACGAGTCCTTCGGGCTGGTCGCGCTGGAGGCGCAGGCCTGCGGGACGCCGGTCGTGGCCGCCGCCGTCGGTGGCCTGCACACCGCCGTGGACGACGGCGTCTCCGGCCTGCTCGTCGCCGGCCGGGACCCCGGCGACTACGCCGCGGCCATCCGCCGGGTGCTCGCCGGCCGGGAGCTGCTCGCCGCCGGCGCCCGCCGGCACGCCTCCCGGTTCAGCTGGGACCGCACCGTCGACTCCCTCGTCGACGCCTACGCCGCGGCGATGGTCGAGATGGCGCAGCAGCCCCTGGCCGGGAGCCGGGAGCGCACCGTCCGGGACGCCGTCCGGCTGCTGTCCGGCAACAGCGCCGCGCGATGAGCGAGCGCAGCGTCGCCGAGCTGGCCGCGGTGGTCGACGGTGCGCTGCGGGACGCCGAGCTCGAATACGAGCAGACCCAACCCGGCCGGTTCGTGGTGACCCTGCCCGGGGTCAAGAAGCTCAAGACGGTGGTGGGGCTCATCGTCGGAGAACACGGCTTCCGGATCGAGGCCTTCGTCTGCCGTCAGCCCGACGAGAACCGCGAGCAGCTGTGGGCGTGGCTGCTGCAGCACAATGCGCGGATGTACGGGGTCAGCTACTCCATCGACAGCGTCGGCGACGTGTACCTCACCGGCCGGCTCGGCCACGGCGCGGTCACCCCGGAGGAGATCGACAAGCTGCTGGGGTCGGTGCTGACCTACGCCGACGAGCACTTCAACACCATGCTGGAGATCGGCTTCGGCACCTCGATCCGGCGGGAGTGGGCCTGGCGGGTCAAGCGCGGTGAGTCGCTGCGCAACCTGGAGGCCTTCGCCGCGTTCGCCGACCCGCAGGGCACCGCCGGCCGGGCCCCGCAGGCCGGCCGGGCCCCGGGGGACTCGGCACCGGAGTGAGCGCTCCCGAGGGGCGGTCGGAGGCGGCCGGACTGCCGGCCGGCTACGACAAGCGCTGGTGGGTCCTGGCCACCATGATCGTCTGCCTGCTCATGGTGATCACGGGCAACACGATCCTCAACGTCGCCCTGCCGACGCTGCAGCGCGAGCTGTCGGCGACCCAGGGTGAGCTCCAGTGGGCCATCGACTCCTACATCCTGGTCTTCGCCGGACTGCTGTTCAGCTGGGGCGTGGTCGGGGACCGGATCGGCCGCCGCAAGGTGCTGCTCGCCGGGCTGGGGATCTTCGCGATCGGCTCGGTGCTGGCCGCCTCCAGCGGCTCGGCGATCGAGCTCATCGCCTGGCGGGCGCTGATGGGTGTCGGGGGCGCCGCCGTCCAGCCGGCCACCCTGGCGGTCATCACCAACGTCTTCCCGGCCGGCGAGCGGGGCAGGGCCATCGGCGTGTGGGCCGGCGCGGCCGGCATCGGCGTCGCCGGGGGGCCGCTGGCCGGCGGGCTGGTGCTCGAGCACTTCTGGTGGGGCGCGGTCTTCCTCCTCGGCGTCCCGGTCGCCGCGGTCGGGGCGGCAGGGATCCTGCTGGTCGTCCCCGAGTCCCGGGACCCCTCACCCGGGCGGTTGGACGTGCCGGGCGTGCTGCTGTCCATCGCGGCGCTGGCCGGTCTGGTCTTCGGCATCATCCATGGTGGCGGCGGCGCGGGCTGGACGACGCCGGGCGTGCTGGGCCCGCTGGTCGGCGGGCTGCTGCTGCTGGCGGCGTTCGTCTGGTGGCAGCGGCGGACGACGCACCCCGCGCTGGACGTCAGCCTCTTCCGCAACCCGGCCTTCTCCGCCTCGGCCGGCGCGCTGGCGCTGAACTTCTTCGCCCTGCAGGGCGCCACCTTCTACCTGGTGTTCTACCTGCAGGGCGTGCGTGATTACTCGCCGCTGCAGAGCGGCGCCGCGCTGATCCCGGTGGCCGTGGGGATGGCGGTGATGGCGCCGCAGAGCTCCAAGCTGTCCGCGCGCCTGGGCCCCCGGGTCGTCGTCGCCGCCGGCTTCCTGCTCGTCGCCGTCTCCTTCGCCGGGGTCCAGCTGCTGGACCAGACCGCCCCGCTGTGGCTGGTGCTGGCCGACCTGGCGGTGCAGGGCGCGGGCATGGGGCTGGTGCTGGCCCCGGCGACCGAGGCGATCATGTCCGTGGTGCCGCGGGAGAAGGCCGGCGCCGGGGCCGCGGTGAACAACTCCGTGCGCCAGGTGGGCGGCGCGCTGGGGGTGGCCATCCTCGGCTCGGTGATGGCCTCGGCCTACGCCACCCGGCTCGGGAACGCGGTCGAGGGGCTGCCGGCCGGTGCCCGGGACGAGGCCCGCGAATCGATCGTGGCGACGCTCGGCGCGGTGCAGTTGGCGCAGGATGGCGACCCCGAGGTGGCGCGGGCGGCCGCTGCCGTCGCCGCGCCTGCCCGGGACGCCTTCGTCGGCGCCATGCATCTGACCGCGTTCGGCACGGTGGCCGCCGCGCTGGTCGCGGCCGCCGTCGTCCTGGTCTGGATGCCCGGCCGGCACGCCCTGGCCGCCGGCGCGACCACCCCCGCCGCCGCCCGGCCCGACACCGAGCCCGCGCGTCCCTGATCGGGTGGCACCCGCGCGTGTCACCCGATCAGGGCCACCCGCTCACCCACCCCCCACACGCAAGCCCGCCCTGCACCTGCTCGTGTGACGCCCGGTGGATCCCACGCGATGCCTTGACCACGGACCGTGACGGTCGCCAGGGTGGTCCCGAGCGGCCGCGGT
>JAOPWG010000278.1 GCA_025965775.1 Modestobacter sp.
CCCTGCAGCAGGAACGCCTTGCCCTGGGCGACGTCGGCCAACTGCTGGCGCAGCGTGTCGACCTCGACCGGCGCGACGATGGGCGGCACCGTCTGCAGCGTGGTGAGGACGGCGTCGAGTGCGCCGCGG
The DNA here is from genome assembly GCA_025965775.1 of Modestobacter sp. Taxonomy (GTDB): domain Bacteria; phylum Actinomycetota; class Actinomycetes; order Mycobacteriales; family Geodermatophilaceae; genus Modestobacter. Next base: position 130 of record JAOPWG010000278.1, read on the forward strand.
TCGGGCCAGTCGGGCTGCTGGGCGGCGGGCAGCCCCCGCCACCGGTCCAGGTCCGGGACCACCTCGGCAGGCTCAGGAAGACTCACGTGTCGAGGGTACGGCCGATGGTCGACGGCGCCGAAGGTCGGTCAGCCGAACAGCACCTCGAGTTCCGCGTAGCGGTCCACCGGGACGAGCTTGAGGTGCGCCACCGCGTCGGCCAGCCGCACCCGGACGATGTCCGTGCCGCGCAGCGCCACCATCACCCCCGACGCCCCGTCGTGCACCGCGTCGACCGCGGCCAGCCCGAACCGGGTGGCCAGCACGCGGTCGAACGGCGAGGGCGTGCCGCCGCGCTGCAGGTGCCCGAGCACGACCGCCCGTGACTCGTGGCCGGTGCGGTGCTCGAGGACCTCGGCGAGCCACTGCCCGATCCCGCCCAGCCGCTCGTGCCCGAAGGCGTCGACCTCCCCGGTGGCCGTCGTGAGCGAGCCGTCGGCCGGGCGGGCGCCCTCGGACACGACGACGACCGGCGACCGGCCGGAGGCGAAGCGGTGCAGGCAGTGCCCGACGACCGTGTCCAGGTCGAAGGGCTGCTCGGGCACCAGGACCACCGCCGCGCCGCCGGCCATCCCGGCGTGCACGGCGATCCACCCGGCGTGCCGGCCCATCACCTCGACGACCAGGGTGCGGTGGTGGCTGTCGCCGGTGGTCTTCAGCCGGTCGACCGCCTCGGTCGCCACCCCGACAGCGGTGTCGAAACCGAAGGTGAAGTCGGTGGCGTCCAGGTCGTTGTCGATGGTCTTCGGCACCCCGACCACCTGGACGCCGGCCTCGGCGAGCCACCCGGCGACCCCCAGCGTGTCCTCTCCCCCGATCGGGACCAGCGCGTCGATGCCGAGCCGCGCCAGCGTGGAGTGCACCCGCTCCTCCCCACCCTCGAGCGCGCGCGGGTTGGTCCGCGAGGTGCCGAGCACGGTCCCGCCGAGCGGCAGGATGTCCTGGACGGCGGGGACGTCCAGCGGCATGGTGTCGCCGTCCAGCACGCCGCGCCAGCCGTCCCGGAAGCCGACCACCTCGTCGCCGTGCTCGGTCACCGCCTTGCGGACGACCGCCCGGATGACCGCGTTGAGGCCGGGGCAGTCGCCGCCACCGGTGAGGATGCCGATGCGCATGGACGCCTCCGGGAAGCAGTGCCCGTGGTGCGGTGGTTGGTGCCGTCATGATGTCCTACCAGGCCGGTGAACAGGGATGACGCGCGTCCTCGCTCTGACCGGGGTGACCGGCGCCCTCGGCGGCCGGACCGCCGCGCAGCTCGCCACGACCGCCGCCGGGGACGACATGGCCCTCCGGCTCGTCGTCCGTGACGCCGGCCGCGCGCCGCGCCTGCCCGGCGCCGAGGTGGTCGAGCTGCCCGGCGGCTACGCCGACGGGCCGGGGCTGACCGCCGCCCTGGCCGGCGTGCACACCCTGTTCCTGGTGTCCGCGGCCGAGGCCGAGGACCGGCTGACCCAGCACCTGACCGCGGTGGACGCCGCCGTGGCCGCCGGCGTCCGCCGGGTGGTCTACACGTCCTTCCTCGGTGCCGCGCCGGACGCCACCTTCACCCTCGCCCGGCAGCACGCCGCGACCGAGCAACGGCTGGCCACGTCCGGGATGCGCTGGACGGCGCTGCGCAACTCGATGTACGCCGACTTCGTGCCGTTCTTCGCCACCGTCGAGGACGGTCAGGTGGTGATCGCCGCCCCGGCCGGGGACGGCGCGGCCGGCTTCGTGGCCCGGGACGACTGCGCCGACGTCGCGGCTGCGGTGCTGCGCTCGGACGACCCGGCCGCAGACGGCCGTGCCCTGGACGTCACCGGACCCGAGGCGCTCACCCTCGCCGAGGCCGCCGCGGTGCTCGGGGAGGTGACCGCCCGGCCGGTCACCTACCGGCCGCAGACGGTGGAGGAGGCCTGGGCGACCCGCCGTCCCTCCGGTCACCCGGACTGGGAGGTGGAGGGCTGGGTGACCAGCTACACGGCGATCGCCGCCGGCGAGCTGGCCCGGGTGAGCGACGTCGTCCCGCAGCTCACCGGCCACCCGGCCCGGCCCCTGGCCGAGGTGCTGCGCAGCCATCCCGAGGGCCGGGCCCACCTGCGCACCTGACGCCGGGACGCGACGGGGGTGGGTGCGTCCGGGGAGGAGCGGTGCGAAGCTGGGGAGGGTCAGCACGGGGGTCTCGTCCCGGAAGAAGACATCATGAGCGCACCCGCCGAGAAGCTCGCGGAACCCGACGTCCTGGCCGATCCCCATCCCGCCCTCGCCGCGTTGCGGGAGAGCGGGCCCGTGCAGCAGGTGGAGCTGCGCATGGGGGTGCCCGCCTGGATGGTCACCCGGTACGAGGACGTGCTGGCCGCGTTCTCCGACCCGCGGCTGAGCAACGACCCGCACCACGCCGAGGGGATCCTGGCCGAGGCCGTCCGGGGGGACTTCCTCAGCCGCAGCATGATCGGCGTGGACCCGCCCGAGCACACCCGGCTGCGCCGGCTGGTGTCCCAGGCGTTCACCGCCCGCCGGGTGCAGGCGTTGCGGCCGCGCGTCGAGGAGATCACCCGTGCCCTGCTGGACCGGATCGCCCCGCTCGGCCGGGCCGACCTGGTCGCGGAGTTCGCGCTGCCGCTGCCGGTCACGGTGATCGGCGAGCTGCTCGGTGTCCCCGAGGCGGACCGGGACCGCTTCCGGCGCTGGACCGACGAGATGCTCGACCGGCCCTTCGACGTGCGCAGCGACCTGCCCCAGGTGGAAGCGGCGCGCGAGCGCATGCACGGCTACCTCGCCGAGCTGCTGGCGAGCAAGCGCGCCGCCCCCGGTGACGACGTGCTGAGCGCGCTGGTGGAGGCCACCGACGAGGGCGAGCGGCTCGACGAGCAGGAACTGCTGGCGATGACCTTCCTGCTGCTGATCGCCGGCTACGTGACCACGGTCAGCCTGGTCGGCAGCGGCATGCTGGCGCTGCTGCGCCACCCCGACCAGCTGGACCGGCTGCGGGCGGACCCCGCACTGGTGCCCACCGCGGTCGAGGAGTTCCTCCGTTTCGACGGGCCGGTCAACCCCGGGGTCACCCGTTACGCCACCGAGGACGTGGAGATCGGCGGGGTGGTGATCCCGCGCGGCGACGTCGTGCTGCTGGCCACCGCGGGTGCCGACCGGGACCCGGACCGCTTCCCCGACCCCGACCGGCTCGACGTCGGCGCCACCGACGCCGGGCACCTGGCCTTCGGCCACGGCGTGCACTACTGCCTGGGCGCCCCGCTGGCCCGGCTGGAGGCGCAGATCGCGTTCACCGCACTGCTGGAACGGCTGCCCGACCTGGCCCTCGACGTCCCGGTCGACCAGCTGCGCTGGACCGGCGGAGGCGTGCTGCGCGGCCTGCGCGAGCTGCCGGTCACCTTCACCCCCACGCGCCCACCGGGCGGGCACGTCAGCTGACCGCCGCGGGCCGGCCGGGCGGCCACATTTACGGACTCCATCGTCCATATCGGCGCGACGGCTGCCGATGAGAGACCGCGATGGCGGTGCACGGCCGTTGACGACGAACGAGGGAGCTCGGCCTTGCACTGGGGGATCAGGACCAAGGTGGTCGCACTCGCCGTCGCCTGCATCGCGGCGACGGGCGTCGCGTTGGTGGGCGTCAGCGCGTGGCAGAGCGGCGCGTTCGCCGATGCCGCGCAGACCGACGTCGACCAGTTGGTCGACGACAGCGTCGCCCGGGTCGCCGACGGCGTCTACGACGTCGTGTCCACGCAGGGCGACTCCACGGCGGCCGCGCTGGCCACCGACATGAACGTCGCGCAGTACGTGGCCCAGGAGTCCGGCGGCCTGACCGTCGCGTCGGCCAGCCGGGGCACGGTCGCCTGGGACGCGACGAACCAGGTCAGTGGTGAGGTCACCCCGGTCGCGCTCCCCCGCCTCATGGCCGGCGGCACCTGGCTGGGGAAGAACGCCGACCCGAACGTGGCCAGCCCCGTGGTCGACCAGGTCCGGTCGCTCGTCGGCGCCACCGCGACGGTCTTCCAGCGCATCCCCGGCAGCGGCAACATGCTGCGCGTCGCCACCAACGTCATCGGCGCCTCGGGCAACCGGGCGATCGGGACCTACATCCCCGAGAAGGGTGCGGACGGCACGCCGAACGCCGTGGTCGCCGCCGTCCTGGCCGGCAAGGCCTACAACGGCACGGCACTGGTGGTCGACTCCTGGTACGTCACCAGCTACGCCCCGCTGTTCGACAGCACGGGTGGCGTGGTCGGGATGATCTACGTGGGTGTGAAGCAGGAGAACCTGCCCGCGCTGCGGCAGAGCCTGCAGAAGACCAGCGCCGGAGAGCACGGCACCCTCTGGGTGCTCGGCGGCACCGGCGACCGGGCCGGCACCGTGCTGGTCAGCAAGGACGGCAGCGGCGACGGCACCTCCCTGCTCGGCGCCACCGACGCCGACGGCAAGGCCCACATCCGGGAGATCGTGGCCGCCGCGACCTCGCTGACCGACGGGGCGCAGGCGACGGTCCGCTACCGGGACGCCGCCACCGGTCGGCACACCGTGCAGGTCGCGTACTACGCCCCCTGGGACTGGGTGATCGCCGTCGACGCCCAGGACAGTGATGCCGCCGGCCCGATCGACCGGCTCACCGACGGGCGCCGGGGCATGGTCACCGCCCTGGTCGTGGCCGCTCTGCTCGTGGCCGCGGCCGGTGTTGCCCTGGCCTGGTGGCTGGGCCGCCGCATCACCTCGCCGCTGGAGGTGCTGCGCCACCGGATGGCCGAGATCGCCGACGGCGAGGGGGACCTCACGCAGCGCGTCGACGACTCCGCCCAGGACGAGGTCGGCGAGCTGGCCGGGGCGTTCAACCGGTTCGTGGACAAGGTGGCCGGCACCATCCGGGAGATCGGGCAGTGCGCCGCCTCGCTGGCCACGTCCGCGTCCGAGGTCGCCCGGGTCGCCGAGGGACTCAGCGAGCGGGCCGGCCGCAGCCGTGACCAGGCGCGCTCCGCCCGGACGGCGGCCGCCGACATCAGCTCCGGGGTCTCCTCGGCCGCGGCCGGCGCCGGGCAGATGGGCGCCTCGATCCGGGAGATCGCCCGCAGCGCCACCGACGCGGCGAACGTGGGGCGCGGGGCCGTGGACCTGGCTGCCTCGACCGAGAGCGCGATCGCGGCGCTGGGGGCGAGCTCGGCGGAGATCAGCGACGTGGTGAAGGTGATCTCCGCCGTCGCCGAGCAGACCAACCTGCTGGCGCTCAACGCCACCATCGAGGCGGCACGGGCCGGGGAGGCGGGCAAGGGCTTCGCCGTCGTGGCCACCGAGGTCAAGGAGCTGGCCCAGGAGGCGTCCCGGGCCAGCGAGGGGATCCAGCAGCGGGTGCAGTCGATCCAGGCCGACACCAGTACCGCCGTCGGCTCGATCAGTCGGATCCTCGGCGTCATCCGGGAGATGAACGACCACCAGACGACCATCGCCAGCGCGGTGGAGGAGCAGACGGCGGTCACCCAGGAACTGGGACGCAGCGTCACCTCGGTCGCCGACGGCGCCAGCTCGGTGACCGGGACGATGACTGCGGTGAGCGCCGACGCCGACCGCACCGCCGCGGACGTCGACTCGGCACGCACCGCGGCGCGGGAGCTGGACGCGCTCTCCGGCCGGCTCACCCGGTTGATCGGGGTCTTCACGGTCTGAGAAAGGACCCCTCCCGGCCCCCTTCGCAGGCTCGGGGACGCCAGCGAGGGGGCCACGACGGGCCATCGGCAGCTCAGCTGCCGGCGGCCGCCATCACCCGCCAGCGCTGCAGGTTGTACCGGGCGTCGACGAGCGCGTCGTGCGTGCCGCCGGGCTTGGGCGGCAGCTCGGGCCGGCCGACGTCGTCCCAGCGCTGGCGCAGCTCGCGGGTGAACCGCGGGATGGGCCGGGGCAGGGCCGGCATCGCCCCCCACAGCTGGGCCAGGGCGACGTGGTCGTAGGCGGCGAACCAGGCCCACAGCTCGATCTCCTCACCGGGCGCGGTGAGGAAGGACAGCAGGTCCTCCCGGATGCGCTGCCGGCTGCGCCAGGCCTTGTCCGCCGGTGGTGGCAACTGGTCGAGCACGTTGCGGCGCACCCACGGGATCGCCTTGTCCGGGTCGAACTCGGTGCTGACGGCGTAGAACTCCCGACCGGTCTCGTCGACCACCCCGATCGATACCAGGTCGATGCTTCTGCCGTCCTCGATGAACTCGGTGTCGTAGAAGAACCGCCGCACGCTCACCGGGTCACCGTAGGCGAACGGACGACAGCGCCGGCCGCCCAGCCGATCAGCCGGTGACGTCCCGACTGCCCCCAGGTCTTGTGGTGTCCCCCGCGCTCCTGCGGGGGACACCGCAAGAGCAGGGACAACACCGCACGAGCGCCCGGGCGGTGTTCAGCCCGCGCGTCGGTTCTCCACCGAATTCGCGCCGAACTCGCGCCCCTGCAGCGCGGCGATCTCGCGCTCCAGCCGGGGCACCGCGGTCCTCGCCTGGGCGAGCACCAGCTTCTCCCCCAGGACCCCGGTCACGACCTGCCGCCAGGCGGCCACCATCCCGACCGACCGGGGGACGAAGACCCGCCGGCCGCGTCCCTCCAGGTTCGCCAGCAGGGCATCGGCGCAGTCGCCGACCGAGGTGTAGGCGCCCAGCGGCCCGGGGAGCCGCTTCAGGGTCTCGGCGAACGTGGGCAGCGCGGTCTTGGTGTCGCGCACCAGGTCGGTGTCGATCCAGGCCGGGTGCGCGCTGCCGACGGTGATCCCGCGGTGGGCGACCTCCAGTCGCAGCACGTCGCCGAAGCGCTCCAGCCCGGCCTTGGCCGCGCAGTAGGCGCTCATCCCCGGCAGGACGGTGAACGCCGCCGCCGAGCTGACCAGCAGCAGGTGCCCCCGGCTCTCCGTGAGCGCCGGCAGCGCGGCCCGCGCGGTGAGCATGGCGCCGATCAGGTTGACCTCGATGGTCCGCGACAGCGACCGCGCCGAGGCGGTCGCCACCGTGGTCAGGGGTGCGATGCCGGCGTTGGCCACCACGACGTCCAGCCCGCCGAAGGTGTCCACGGTCCGCTGCACGGCGACGTCGAGGGCCTCGGGGTCGGTGACGTCGGCCTCCACCCACAGGTGCTCCGGGCCGAGCTCGGCGGCGACCTCCGCCAGCAGCTCCGGCTCCAGGCCGACCAGCGCGACGCGGGCCCCCCGGGCGGCGGCCCTGCGGGCGAGCTCGGCGCCGATCCCCCGGGCCGCCCCGGTGATCAGGACCGACCGGCCGGTGAGAGGGGTGGTGGGACGGGAGCGCGCCATCGCGGTCCTCCAGGGGATCGGCTCGGGTCGAGCTGGTCGTGTTGAGCAGTGCTCAACACCGTTGTAGCTTGTTGAGCACTGCTCAGCAAGCCGAGTGCCATCAGCGAAGGAGCCGATCGGTGACCAGCACGCTCGAGACCCAGCCCCTCCCCCTCCGGCCCGGCCGTGACCCGGTGCGCGAGGTCGGGGTGGCGATCATCGGATCCGGTTTCGCCGGTCTCGGCATGGCGATCCGGCTCCGCCAGCGCGGCGAGCGGGACTTCGTCGTCCTCGAGCGCGGGCACGACGTCGGCGGCACCTGGCGGGACAACACCTACCCCGGCGCGGCGTGCGACGTGCAGTCCCACCTCTACTCCTTCTCCTTCGCACCGAACCCGGACTGGCCGCGCACCTACTCCGGGCAGCCGGAGATCCAGGCCTACCTGACCGGCACCGCCGACCGGTTCGGCGTCCGGGAGCACTGCGTCTTCGGGGCCGACGTCACCGCCGCGCGCTGGGACGACGCCGCGCGGCGCTGGCACGTGCAGACCACCGCCGGCGAGTTCCGCGCCCGCGTGCTGATCAGCGCCGCGGGCGCCCTGGCCGACCCGGTGTACCCCGACATCCCGGGGCTGGCCGACTTCGCCGGCACGGTGATGCACTCGGCGCGCTGGGACGGCGACCACGACCTGACCGGTGAGCGGGTGGCGGTCATCGGCACCGGTGCCTCGGCGATCCAGGTCGTCCCGGCGATCCAGCCACGGGTGGGCAGCGTCGCGGTCTACCAGCGCACCCCGCCGTGGATCGTGCCGCGCAGCGACCGTCCGGTGCCGCCGGCCGTCCAGCGGCTGTACCGCCGCCTGCCGGTGGCTCAGAAGGCGGTCCGCGGCGCGCTGTACGCCACCCGGGAGATGCTCGTGGTCGGCATGGCCAAGCGCCGGCGCTTCCTGAAGCCGGTCGGCCGGCTCGCCCGCACGCACCTGGAGCGCCAGGTCCGCGACCCGCAGCTGCGCGCAGCGCTGATGCCGGACTACACGATCGGCTGCAAGCGCATCCTGATCAGCAACGACTACTACCCGGCGGTCAGCGCGCCCAACGCCGAGGTCGTCACCGCTGGCATCGCCGAGGTCCGGCCGCACTCGATCGTCACCCGCGACGGCGTCGAGCGACCCACCGACACGATCGTGCTGGCCACCGGCTTCGCGGTCACCGACCTGCCGATCGCACACCGCATCGCCGGCACGGACGGGTGCACCCTCGCCGAGGTCTGGGACGAGGGCATGGTGACCAACCGGGGCAGCACGGTCGCCGGCTTCCCCAACCTCTTCCTGCTGGTCGGCCCCAACGTCGGGGTCGGGCACACGTCGATGGTCTACATGATCGAGTCGCAGCTGGCCTACGTCCTGGACGCGCTGCAGACCATGGCCGACGAGGGGCTGGCGGTCCTCGAGACCACCGCGGCGGCCCAGGCCGCCTACCGTGACCTGATCGCCGAGCGGTCCCGCGGCACCGTCTGGCTGGCCGGCGGCTGCGGCAGCTGGTACCTCGACCGGCACGGCCACAACACCACGTTGTGGCCGGACTTCACCTTCCGCTTCCGCCAGCTGACCCGGCGGCTGGACCGGGAGAACTACGTGGGGACGCCGGCCGGCGCCCGGACCGAGGAGGCAGCGTGAGCGAGCTCGCGAGCTCAGCCATGGGACACGTGAGCGAGCTCGCGAGCTCAGCCATGGGACACGTGGGCGGGCTCGTGCAACGGCAGACGGTGGCGGTCACCACGACGGACGGCGCACGGCTGCACGCCACCGTCCAGGGCCGGGACGACGCCCCGGTCACGCTGGTGCTGGCGCATGGCTGGACGCTGGCGCGGGCCGCCTGGGACGACGTCGCCGCCGAGCTGGCCGACCGGGTCGCCGCCGGGGAGCTGCGGCTGGTCCGCTACGACCAGCGCGGGCACGGCCGCTCCACCTGGGGGTCGGCGGAACAGGTGTCCATCGACCTGCTGGGCGAGGACCTCGCCGCGGTGCTCGACGAGACCGCCCCGACCGGACCGGTGGTGCTGGCCGGACACTCGATGGGCGGCATGACGATCATGTGCCTGGCCGCGGCGCACCCCGGCCTGTTCGGCGACCGGGTGCGCGGGGTCGCGCTGGTCGACACCTCCGCCGGCGACCTGGCCCCGCCGGCGCGCACCCGCGCGGAAAGGCTGCAGCAGCGGCTGACCCCCGCGGTGCTCGCCGTGGCGCTGGCCCGTGCCCGGCTCGTCGAGCGGGTCCGCAGGCTGGTGCCGCCGAGCTCGCCGCGGCACCAGAAGATGGTCCGGAACCTGTTGTACGGCTCGGATGCCACCGACGCGACGGTGCTGCGCGGCGCGGAGATCATGCACGCGTCGTCCGTGCGCTCCTTCGCGGTCTTCTACCCCGCCCTCGGCGACCACGACAAACGCACCGAGCTGGCGGCGCTGACCCGGGTCCCGGTGGAGATCCTGGTCGGCGAGAGCGACAAGCTCACCCCGGTCGCGCACAGCCGGCAGCTGGCCGAGGTGCTGCCCGACGCCGTCCTGCACGTGGAGCCCCGGTGCGGGCACATGCTGCCGCAGGAACGGCCCATGCTGGTCGCCGAGGCGATCGGCCGGCTGCTGGCCGGTGCGGCCGACCGGCTGGACGCGCCGGCGGGCCGGGGATGACCGGCGGGCCCTCCCGGCGCACCGCCGACGACCGGCGGGCCCAGCTGGTGGCCATCGGGCTGGACCTGCTGCCGACGACGCCGGTACAGGAGCTGACCATCGACGAGGTGGCCCGGCGGGCCGGGATCAGCCGCAGCCTGCTGTTCCACTACTTCGCGAGCAAGCGGGAGTACTACACCGCGGTGACCACCGCCGCGGCCGAGCTGCTGCGGGCCGAGGTGCTCCCCCCACCCGGCACGCCGCTGGTCGGCCAGCTGCGGGGCATGCTGGACCGGTTCGTCGGCTGGGTGGAGACCTATCGGGAGAGCTACGTCGCCTTCGTGCGTGGCGCCGCCGGCGGGGACCCGTGGGTGGCCGATGTGTACCAGCAGACCCGCGAACAGCTGGTCGAGGTGGCGCTGGCCGCGGTGCCGCTGACCGACGGGCCCCGGCAGCGGCAGTTGGTGCGGGCGTGGTTCGCGTTCACCGAGGACCTGGTCGTGCAGTGGACCCGCGAGCCGACCATGACCCGTGACGAGCTGCTCGACCTGCTCGACGACGTCCTGACCCGGCTGCCCCGGGCCGAGGAGTAGTCAGCCGGCGATCGTCTGGTGTTCGGGCTCGATCCAGACGCTGACCCGCTCGCTCGTTATCTGCTCCGGCGGATAGGGGTGCCCCTCGTACTTCTGGGACAGCTCGTCGATCTGCTGGCGGGCCTTTTCTCCGCGCTCGGTGGCGACGACCCGGCCGCGGACCTCGGCGTAGCGGTAGGGGTTCCCCTCGTCCCGGATCGCCAGCGTCACCCGCGGATCATGTTCCATGTTCTTGAACTTCTGCCGGTGCGGTTCGGTGTTGACGAACAGCCGCTGACCGTCGGTGCCGACCCAGATGTACTGGGTCTGGATCCGGCCGCTGGGCAGCAGGGTGCTGATCGCGGCGAAGTTGCGGCCCTCGGCCAGCTCTCGGGTGACCGGGTGCAGTTGGGGGCCGTCCAGGGTGTCTGCCATGCCGGGCCGGTACCCGACCGGGCCGGCAGCACGCCGACGCTGCCCCCGCCCCGGGTCGACCCGGCGGTCCGGCTCAGCCGGCGAGGGACGACGGCAGCCGGTCGGCCGACTCGGCCGGCAGGGGCTGCAGCCGGCCGACCACCTCGACGGCGCTGGCTCCGGTGGAGTCCATCGACTTCTTCACCTTGGCGCCGTAGAGGTCGACGTACTCCTG
>JAOPWG010000320.1 GCA_025965775.1 Modestobacter sp.
GAGCGGCGCGGTCAGCACACCGGCGTGCTGCGGCGGGGTGAACTCCCCGCCGGCCACCCGGTGCAGCATCTGCAGCGCGTTGTCGCTCAGCCCGAACGGCGGCGTTCCCTCCAGGCAGGCGTAGAGCGTCCCGCCCAGGGAGAAGACGTCACTGGCCTCGTCCGGCGACTGCCCCTGGGCCACTTCGGGTGCCAGGAACGCCGGCGTCCCCTTGACCACCCCGGTCTGGGTCAGCGAGACGTCGCCGACGGCCCGGGAGATGCCGAAGTCGGTGATCTTCACCACACCGTCGCGGCCCTGGCCCTCGCCGATCAGGATGTTCCCGGGCTTCACGTCGCGGTGGACGACGCCGGCCGCGTGCGTGGCGGTCAGCGCGTCGGCGACCTGGGCGCCGATCTGCGCCACCTGCTGCACGGGCAGCGCGCCCCGGTCCTGCAGCAGCGCTGCCAGGCTGCGCGAGGGCAGGTACTCCATGACCAGCCACGGCTGCCCGTCGTCGAGCACCATGTCGTAGACCGAGACGGCGTGCGGGTGCGACAGCCGGGCGGCGATCCGGCCCTCGCGCATGGCTGCCTCACGGTTGGCCTCGGCGAGCTCGTCGTCGATGCCCACCGGAACCAGCACCTGCTTGACCGCGACCTCCCGGCCGAGCAGCTCGTCGCGGGCCAGCCAGACCGCGCCCATACCGCCGCCGCCCAGCTGGGAGCGCAGCCGGTAGCGGCCGGCAACCAGGGCGCCGGCCGCCGTCACCGGGGCGCGTCCGTGCTCATCGACCGGGGTGCGCGTCAGGCCGTGACCGGGGTCCCGAAGCGGCGCACGTACTCCGTCTGGGCCCCCTCGGGAAGTGCGTCGTAGAGCCCGCCGAGCTCGGCCAGCGAGCTCTCCGGCAGCTCGTCGAACAGCTGCGCCCAGCTGGGCGGGTCGTCGTGGCTGCGGGTCAGCAGCAGCTCCCAGGCGCGGGCCTGCCGGTCGCGCTGGGCCCGCCCGGCGACCAGGCTGGAGAGGTACTGGTCCTTGGCCGCGTCCTTCTCCGCCCGCGTGGCGTCGGTGGGCAGGTTGCTGGGATCGGTCTCCTTCAGCGCCGAGACGATGGCCGCGACCACGTCGGGTCGCACCTGCGGGGACTCGCTCATGTCCTGCCCTCCTGCTGCGTCTGGGGTCCGGGGGGCCACCCCGGGACGGCGTCCGCCGTCCGTCGGGGTGAGCCGTCCGGTGGTGAGCAGTCTCCCCGGTCGGCGGTCACTCAACCACCGTCACCCCCGCCGCGCGATTTTGCCGTCACGGAGGGTCGGCGTGCCCTACGGTCCGGCTCGGTCGCCGCCCACGTGGGCGGCTGAGGAACGCAGCCGGCCTCGAGGCGGCGCGGGTACGGGGAGCGCGGAGACCATGGGCGAGATCACTACGGTGCCGGCGCGGTCGACCCGGCCGGGCAAGGCCGTCGGCCGGCGGGCTCGGATGGGCGGGACGACGGGGTCGGCACACCGGGGTCGCACGGCGCGGACGCCCCTGGCCCCGACGGCGCGGCAGCGGTTCCGCTACCGGTTCGACAACGCGCTGGCCAAGGGGCCGTCGGTGGTGATCGGCTGGCTCGCGCTGGTCACCCTGGCGATCTTCGTCGTGGCCGGGTCACTGTTCTGGGCGTTCCGGTTCGACGGTGTCAACGGCGGCGGACCGGTGGGCAACCCGGCCGAGGGCATCTGGCAGGCGATGCTGCGCGTGCTCGACGCCGGGACCTTCGCCGGCGACACGTCGTGGCCGATACGGCTGTTCTCCCTGGTGGTCACCCTGGCCGGCATCTTCATCGCCGGCAGCCTCATCGGCCTGATCGCCAACGCCGTGGACCAGCGGATCGAGGGGCTGCGCAAGGGGCGCAGCGACGTGCTGGAGACCGGCCACACCCTGGTGCTCGGCTGGTCACCGCGGATCGCCGCGATCGTGGCGGAACTGGTGGTCGCCAACGAGAGCGAGAAGGACGCCGCCATCGTCGTGCTCGGCACCGAGGACAAGACGGTCATGGAGGACGCGCTGTCGGCCGCGGTCCGCGACACCCGCACCACCCGGGTGGTGTGCCGGTCCGGGTCCCCGGCCAAGGGCAGCGACCTGCGGATGGTCAACCTGCTCGGTGCGCGGTCGGTGATCGTGATGGGCGCCGGTGCCGGCGACGCCGACGCGATCAAGACCGTGCTGGCCATCAAGACCCTGGACCCCTCCTTCAGCGGCCCCCGCGTGGTCGCCGAGGTCGCCGACCCCACCTACGCCGCCAGCCTCGAGGTGCTCACCGACGGCCGCGTCGTGACGGTCAACTCCGACCAGGTCATCGCGGAGATCACCGCGCAGTCCTGCCGGCAGAGCGGGCTGTCCCAGGTGCTGCGCGACCTGCTCGACTTCGACGGCGACGAGATCTACTTCGCGTCCTTCCCCGAGCTGACCGGCTGCACCTACGCCGAGGTGCAGTGCGCCTTCGAGACCTCGGCGGTCCTGGGCGTCGCCCGCGCCGACGGTCGGGTCCTGGTCAACCCGCCGGCCGCGACGGTGCTCGAGGACGGCGACGAGGTGATCGCGGTCTCCGGCGACGACGCGACGTTCCGCTGCACCGGCGTGGCGCGGTACGAGGCGCCGGTGCCGCTGCTCGGCACCGACGAGCTGCCGGCGACCCGTCAGCTGCTCGTCGTCGGCTGGAGCGTGCTGGGTCCCAAGGTGGTGCGCGAGATCGACCAGTTCGCCGTCCCCGGGACCGTCGTGGACGTCGTCGTCGACCCGGCGCTGGTCGACCCGGGCGCCGTGCGGGTCGAGGGGCTGGTCAACGTCGAGCTGCGGGTGGACGCCAGCACCGCCGGGCCCGCGGAACTGGCCGGGCTCGTCGCCGACAGGGACTACGACCAGGGCATCGTGCTCAGCTACCGGGGCGCCGTCGAGACCGCCGACGGTGACGCGCGGACGCTGCTCACCCTGCTGGCGCTGCGCCGGGCGTGGCCGGCCCGGGGCGAGCGTGCCGTCCGGATCGTGGCCGAGGTGCTCGAGCGCGACGACGTGGAGCTCGCCCAGGCCGGTGGCGTGGACGACTGGATCGTCAGCGACGAGGTGACGAGCCTGATGCTCGCCCAGCTGTCCGAGCGGACCGAGTTGGCGCAGGTGTTCCTCGACCTGTTCTCACCGGACGGGGCGCGGCTGACCTTCCGGCCGGCGCAGCGCTACGTGGGCGGCGAGCCGGTCGCCTACGGCGCCCTGGTGGCCGCCGGGACCGCCCGTGACGAGTCGGTACTGGGCTACCGGGTCGCCGCGACCGGATCGGTGCACCTCAACCCGCCGAAGTCCCGGGTCGTCGCGCTGGCGGCCGAGGACCACGTGCTGGTCGTCGAGAGCCGCGGCTGACCCTGCCGCGGGCGCCCGGTAGTCTGGTCGCCGCAACTGGAGGATTCGCCTAGTGGCCTATGGCGCTCGCTTGGAAAGCGGGTTGGGTGCAAGCCCTCGGGAGTTCGAATCTCCCATCCTCCGCAGGTACAGCCCCGCGACAGCGGCGAGCATGAGCAGGCCCCCGGCCAGTGCGGCCGGGGCCAGCCGCTCGCCCAGGAACGCCGTCGCCAGCACGGTCGCGGTCAGCGGCTCCAGCAGTGTCACGATCGCGGCCACCGCCGCGGGCACCGTGCGCACCCCGGCGAAGAACAACCCGTAGGCCAGCGCGCTGGGCACGACGCCGAGGTAGACCAGGACAGCCAGCGCCAGGGCGTCGCCCGGCAGGTGCAGGCCGGTGGCCAGCACGACCGGGGTGAGCAGCAGCGCGCCGCCGGTGAAGCCGGCGGTCGTGGTGGGGACGCCGGCGGGCACCAGTCCGGAGCTGACGACGACGGCGGCATAGGCCCCGGCGCACCCGACCGCCACGAGGGCGCCCAGGACGACGGTGTCCCCCGTGTCGGCGCCCGCGGCGGTGCCGACCAGGAGCACCAGCCCGGCGAGCGCCACCGCCAGCGCCAGCAGCGTCGCCCGGTCCGGTCGCCCGTGCCCCAGGGCCGCCGAGCCGATGGCCACCAGCAGGGGGGCCAGGCCGAGCGCCACCAGCGTGGCGATGCTGACCCCGGCGGTGGCGACCGCGGCGAAGTAGGCGGCCTGATAGGTCGCCAGCCCGGCGGCGACCACCGCCAACTGCGCGGCGGTCGCCCGGGTCAGCGGCGCCCGGCGGTCCGTGCGGGAGCGGCGCCGCCGGGTGAGCAGCGAGGCCGCGATCAGCACGACGGCGCCGATGACCATCCGGTACCAGGCGATCTCCAGCGGCTGCAGGCCGCCGCGCCGGGCGACGACGTCCCCGCTGATCCCGGACGTGCCCCAGCAGAGGGCGGCGGCGACCACGAGGGCGAAGCCGCGGGCGGGGGAGCGGGTGCCGCCGGGCAGGGTTGCGGGGGAGGACACGACGGCTCCTGGGTGGTCCGGATCGGGTGGACGCGGATCCGGCGCACGGCGCAGCGGCGGCGCGGCCGGGCGGGAGGGCCCGGGCTGCGGTGGTCAGCCCCGCGGTGCTCCGGTCAGGAGCGCGGCGGGGGGAGCACGAGGGCGCGCCCGGTCGTCATGGCGGCGGAGCCTAGCGGGGTGCAGTGGACCTCGTCGTCGGACTTCTGCCCGGCCGCGGCGGGACGTCCTCTACAGTGGGACACGACCCCTCGTGCGGCGTCACCCTGTGAACCTCCCCAGGGCCGGAAGGCAGCAAGGATAAGCGGGCTCTGGCGGGTGTGCGAGGGGTCCCTTTCTCTCTCCCGACCCCCGCGCCGGGCGCCACGCCGTTGTGACCGGCCCGCGGCACCAGGGACCCGCCGGAGCGTGGATGGGGGCACGTAGCCTCACGTCGTGGCACTGGCTCTGTACCGGAAGTACCGCCCGGCGACCTTCGCCGAGGTGGTCGGTCAGGAGCACGTCACCACCCCCCTGGTGAACGCCGTCGACAGCGGGCGGATCAACCACGCCTACCTCTTCAGCGGCCCCCGGGGGTGCGGGAAGACGTCCTCGGCGCGCATCCTCGCCCGGTCGCTGAACTGCGAGCAGGGCCCGACGTCCACCCCGTGCGGCGTGTGCCCGTCCTGCGTGGCGCTGGCGCCCGACGGGCCCGGCTCGCTGGACGTGATGGAGATCGACGCGGCCAGCCACGGTGGCGTCGACGACGCCCGGGAGCTGCGGGAGCGGGCGTTCTTCGCGCCGGTCAGCAGCCGCTACAAGGTCTACATCGTCGACGAGGCGCACATGGTGACCACGCAGGGCTTCAACGCCCTGCTCAAGGTGGTCGAGGAGCCGCCGGAGTTCCTGGTCTTCGTGTTCGCCACGACCGAGCCG
>JAOPWG010000034.1 GCA_025965775.1 Modestobacter sp.
CGGCCTGAGTAGGTGGTTTCCGGCTTGGCGGTTCCGTCCTGACGGTGCGCGTACCGGCGGCGAAGTAGCCAGGCACAGCGCCGCTTGAGTGGCGAACTGTCGCTGCTGGTGCTCCGCTGCTGATCGCAGGAATGTGTCCCTGAGTGGGCCGCTCAGGGCGAACCTTGCTTGACGCGGTACTCCTTCGCGATCAACGTCGCGGCCGACGCCTCACGCACGAGCTGTTGCGGCGGCCACCTTCACTCTGTCCGCAGGCGATGGGTGCACTCGCGAAGTTACGGAACGTGGCTCAGCGCTTCGAGGACAGCGGCGGCGCCGGTGGCAGGCACTTTGCGGCCGAAATAGACGTCCGTGGTCATCGAGGTGTTGGCGTGCCCGAGTTGATCGGCTGCCGCGCGGGAGGACAGGCCTGCCTGATCCATGAGGGTGGCGACGGTCTTGCGGAAGACGTGAGAGGTCACCCAGTCGAAGCCGGCCGCGGCGAATGCGTCCCGAAGGTCGGCCTGGGTGTTGGAGGGGTCCCGCCAGCCGCCCAGCGGGGCGGGGAACACGGGGCGACCCTGCTCGACCGGATGGCTGCGGGCGGCGCGGTCGCGCAGCATCGCCACGCACCATTGGGGCAGCACGAGGGTTCGGGCACCGGTGTCGGTCTTGGTTTTCTTGACCACCAGCCCCCGGCCTTTGACGCGGACGACGGCGGCGCGCACGTCGATCGTCCCGGCATCCAGATCGACGGCGGTCCAGGCCAGGCCGCAGGCCTCGCCGATGCGCAGCCCGGTGGCCATCAGGAAGTTGACCAGGTCGGGTAGGTCGCGGACGATGGCCCGGTCGTCATATGTGAGGGTGGCGCTCAGCTGCCGCAGCTGGGCCACGGTGAGGGCGCGCGGCGCCTTCCTGGCCCTGCCACCGAGCGGGCTGACGGCCCGGACCGGGTTGTGCTGCAGCGCGTCGTGGCGGGCGGCCAGGGTGCACATGCCCGACAGGACCGAGCGGCACATCCGGGCCGTGGCCACGCCGTGGTTGACGGCGATCGCTCGCAGGTGCCGATCCAGGACGCCGGCGCTGAGCTCACGGACCCGCAGCTGGCCCAGCGCAGGAAGGATCTGCGCGTCGAGACGACGGCGGTAGGCCTCCATGGTGACCGGGGACAGCTCGGCCAGCCCGGAGTACCAGGCGTCGGCCAACGCCGACACCCGGCTGTCGCCGGTGATGTGGCCGCTGGCGCTGATCCTGGCGCGGTCCCGCAGGGCGAGCTTCAACGCGGTCTCGGCGGCGGTCTTGGTGCGGCCGTTCCGCTCGACGGTCCGGACCCGGCCGTCGTAGTCCCGGGTCAGGGCTCGGGCTCGATAGCCACCGTCGGTGCGGTAGCAGCGGATGGTGCCGGAGGTGCCCAAGGCCAGCGGGGGACGTCCCATGCGGCCCCACTTTACCCCCATTTTACTCCCTGAAATCAGCAGCCAACACAGGTTACCGGCGGAGAATAGGGGCGAAGCAAAGCGGTATACCCCCAGTTCAATGGCTAGTTGTGGCCAACAAGACAGAACCGAGGAGACTCCGAACTTTTAATCCGCGGGTTGTGGGTTCGATCCCCACGGGGCCCACCCATCCTGACCTGCGCTGTCTCCCTCGCAGGGTCGTCTCAGACCCCGTCGTGGCAGCGCCCGGGGCAGCAGTGGTCGCAGTGTGGTCGCCGGAGGGGCCGGAGGCCGCGCTGGCCGCCTGCTGGAACGCCGCGTCCAGGAGCGCCCCGATGGCATCCGACGCACTCCGTGCCGTCTCCTCAAGTATCCCCTGGCGCACCGTCTGACCTGCGCGAACGGTTGCAGTGGTCGCAGTGGTCGCAGCGTCCGCATGTCAGTCCAGCACGCGGAGCTCGCCGGCCGGGTGCCAGCCGACGCCGGGCGGGGTTGGTGACCACGTCGGTCGCCGCGGCCGAGAGCGCCGCGGCGAAGGTGCGGCGGGTGCTGCCCGAGGCGCTGGGACGACGGCTGGACGCGCTGCTGGAGACTGCCGAGTTCACCACCCCGAGCCGGCCGGTGGTCGAGCCGGAGGCTGCCGTCCTGTTGCTGCTGGCCGAGGCGGCGCGGGATCGCCGGCCGGTCGTGCTGACGTACACCGCTTCGGGCGGACGGCGCAGCGAGCGGACCGTGTACCCCTACGGCGTCGTCGCCCACGCCGGGCGCTGGTACGTCACCGGCGCGGACTCGGCGAGCGGTGAGGTCCGCACCTTCCGCCTGGACCGGATCGCCGCCCCGGAGTTCCAGGCCGGCACGTTCGACGTCCCCGCCGGGTTCGACCCGGCCGCGGGTGCTGTCCGGGCTCGCCGAGGCGCCGCACCGGCATGTGGTGTCGTTACAGGTCCAGGGCACCGCCGAAGACGTCCGGTCCCGCTTCCCGGCCGGGACCGCCGGCGTGACCGGCGGGCGGACGACGACGGCTGGGTCCAGGTGCGGCTGCAGGTGGAGCGGTTGGACTGGGTGCCCGCCGTTCTCGCCGGACTCGGTGTCCCCTTCACCGTCGAGCAGCCCGTGGAGCTGCAGGAGCTCGTCCGGTCGCTGGCCGCCCGGCTGACCGCGGCCGCCGACGGCTCCCCGTCGGTCCCGGCATGACGGCGCTGTGTCCCGGGTCCGTGGTCAGCAGGTCGCCGGGGGCGTCGGCGAGCGAGGAAGCCGTGAGCCGTGTCCAGCGACTGGAGCTGGAGTGCACTCCATCTCCTGGCGTCGCCCCGCCCACCCGGATGTCGCGGGGTGGGAGGAGCGATCCTGCGAACGACGACCGGATACGCACAACTGACCGGTACGGCCGCGAAGGTCCTCAAGCAGCGTGCGCAACTCCAGCAGACCTCGACGGCATCGCCACGACGCTCGAGCACTACCGCGACCCGAGGGCGCGGGGCCGCGACTGCGAGGACAGCTTCGACTGAGCGCGTCGCCGCCTGGACTCGGCTAGCGCGATCTCACGAGTCCCACGAATGCCTTCCGTCCTCATGGGCAACATTTCCGGCAATAACTGACCGACCAAGTCGGAAGACGATGGCTTTTATTGCCCAAGAAACGGGTCGGCACTTCGGTTGGGCTGGCTGAAATGCCTATAGCTTTTGCCTGCCCGCACATTCGAAGGGTATTCACAGCTGCCACGGCGCGTCTCCGCGGCCGGGGAAACGGAGTCATTTACATGATCAAGCGCAAGATTCTGGTGGCGGGCATCTCTGGCCTCGCAGTGACCGCCGGCACGGTCGCCATCGGCGCCACGGCGTTCGCGGCTGAGTCGTCTGGAACCACCGTGGTCATGCACGCGTGCGTCAACATCAACACCAAGGCCATGTCCAAGCTCTCCCAGTACACCCTCACGTGCGCCGCGGGTGAGGCCCAGCTGACCTGGGACCAGGCTGGCGTCAAGGGTGACCCCGGCGCCATCGGGGCCAAGGGCGACAAGGGTGACCCCGGCGCCATCGGGGCCAAGGGCGACACCGGGACCAAGGGCGACACCGGGACCAAGGGCGACACCGGCGCGTCAACCGCCATCTACCACGGCAACGGCGCCCCGTCAGACGCGTCCAACCCCGCCGTCGGCGTGAACGGCGACTTCTACCTGGACTACAACACGGGCACCCTCTACGGGCCGAAGGCCGGCAACACCTGGGCCGGCGTGGTGACCACGGTTCTCAAGGGCACCCAGGGCACCCAGGGCACGGCGGGCGACCAGGGCGAGACCGGCGCCGACGGGGCCCAGGGCGGGACCGGAGCCAAGGGCGCCGCGACCGCGATCTTGAGCGGTTCCGGCGCTCCTGTGGGCCAGGGGGTCGAAGGCGACTTCTACCTCGACAGCGACACCGGGACGTTCTACGGGCCCAAGGGTGCCAACGCCTGGAATCTCCAGGTGACCACCGTCCTCAAGGGCGCGCAGGGCTCTCAGGGCATGCAGGGCATCCAGGGCCTGACCGGCCCCAAGGGTACCTCCGGCGCCAACGGATCCAAGGGTACCGCGGGTGCCGCGGGTGCCGCGGGTACCGCGGGTGCCGCGGGTACCGCGGGTACCGCGGGTACCGCGGGCATGAACGGCGTCAACGGCGTCAACGGCACGTCCGTGTCGGTGGAGCGCCAGCTGGTCGACCTGGACGGCGGCCTGAGCATCGAGGGCAACACGGCCACCTTCAGCTGCGCTGCCGGGGGCACCGCCATCGGCGCGGGGTACGTGCTGAGTGAGGCGAACGCGCTGCTCGGTTCCGACGCCGCAGGCGACGCGAACCAGTGGGTGCTCACCTTCACGGCCCCGCCCGTGGGCATCACCGGCAGCGTGCTCTGCACCGTGTCGAGCGCGGTCAACTGATCCCTGGTCACTGATCGCTGAGGACAGCGGGTGTCGGCGTCTGCCGGCCCCCGCTGTTCTGCGTTCTCAGCTCCCTCGTGCGCCGTCCGGCTGTCTCCCAGAAGCGACTGGTGGTGTCCCGGCAAGCGCCCGATGTGCCGTTTCAGCAAGCCGCCTTGCCTTCTCGTCGTGGTCGCGCGCACGCTCTCGGCGGAGCTCGACCGCGCACGGGCCGGTCGAGCCGGGAAAGGCGGAGGCGTCGTGACACACGGGTTCGACCAGGACCACTGGGAGTCCCACTGGCGGCAGGCGTCCGCGCACGGGGTCGGGCGGCAGATCGCCCCGGACCCGCACCTCGCCGGCGAGGTCGGGGGCCTGGTGTCCGGCACGGCACTGGACGCCGGTTGCGGTGAGGGCGCCGAAGCAATCTGGCTGGCCGCGCATGGCTCGCAGGTCACCGCGGTCGACATCTCCACCGAGGCGCTCGCCCGCGCGACGGAGAGTGCAACGCGTCAGCGGGTGCGGTGGCTGGTAGCGGACCTCGGTGTCTGGGAACCGGGCGAGCAGTTCGACCTGGTCACCACCCACTACGCGCATCCGGCGATGCCACAGCTGGCCTTCTACGACCGCCTCTCCGGTTGGGTCGCTCCCCGAGGCTCCCTGCTCCTCGTCGGCCACCGGCACACGCACGGACAGCAGAACCACGGTCGGCCGGACGACGGCCACCGCGACGGTGGCCATCCACCCGGGCGGGCGTCGGTCACCGCCGCCGGCGTCACGGCCGTCCTGGACAGCGCGGTCTGGCTACAGAACTTTGGGCACTGCACTGGCACCCGAGAGGTAAGTCGTGGGAGACCCGTCCGCACGTCCACCTCGGGGACGTGCCGCTTGCGAAGGGTGCGCCGGTCACGTCGAAGACGCACCTGGTGACCGGGCGCATGACATTTGAGAACGCGGTCCGCTGGGCGGTCGAGTTTGGAGCGGTGCCCATGCACGACAACTGGGAGGACCGCCTCGCCCTAGCGGAGGCTCCGCACATCCTGCACCGCTCCTGGAGTGGTGACCCGAAGGCGTAAGGCCCTAGACGAGCACGGACGGTTGCGGCCCACTGCCGGAGCCTGGCCGGCAGGGGGCCGCAGAGCGTCAGTCGAGCTCAGCCAGCGTCTCCATCGCCCAGACGGGCGGGGCCTGGACCATGTGCGAGCCTTGGTCGCCTCCACAGGCGATCACCGCCCGCTCCGGCGGCACCAACAGCGGCGCCTGCTCGGCGCTCACTGCTGGCTCGGTTGGCGTCGTCCAGAACGGGTCCGGCAGTTCAGCGGTCACCGGTCGGCCCCGCCCGCGCATCCAGCACGCTGGTGAGCGTCACGCTCGGCTCGGCGCACGATCAGCAACAGGTCTAGGTCGACGCGCTGTCGGCGGGTCACACCGACGCCCGGGCGAGCAACTGATGGCGGTGCCAGGCGGCCACCAGGGCGACCGGTGGCGGGTAGAAGCAGCTGTTGATCCGGCGGGTGCCGTCGTTGGCTGGTCGGTGGGTAGCGTCGTGCTTGGTCCTCGCCTCCTGGGGGTGGGGATCTAGGGCCCGGCCGGTGTTCCAGCACCTGTCGGGCCCGCCTCGTCTCAGCCGGTCGGCGGAGGCGCGTCTAGGGGTGGTTGTGGTCGCGTTGTGGTCGCGGACTGCACGCCGAACGGCGAGAAGAGGTGGCAGGGCGCGACACCGGACGTGGACCTGACCAGCGCAGACGGCATCATGCGGCACCGTCCGTCACGTCCGAGCTGGGACTTTCAGTCCGCGGGTTGTGGGTTCGATCCCCACGGGGCCCACCGAGACGCGCAGGTAGCAGCCGTGTCTTGGCATCAGCCGACGGGGCAGTCCCTCGCTCGGCGCCAGGCACTGGGGGGCGCTACGTGCCGCCCCGTCGATGGCAGGACTGGGGAACGCCTCGGTGACCCGGTACGCCTGGCCGGAATGACCGCCGGGGGCGACCGCGAATGCGACGGGCGCCCCGGCCAGCGTCATGGTGGCGGCGGTGGCCGGACCGGGCAGTATCACGGCGGCGCAACGGCACCAGCAGGTGTGTGTCGTGGCGGAGGAACGGACCGGTGAGCGAAACATGACGACCCGGGTGTGGATTGCCCCGGAGGCACGGTGGTTCGTCGTCGGTGTCCAGCGCGGGCCGGCGGATCGAGGAGCGGGTGTCAGCCCTACGTGCTGACGGGGAGCATCAAGAAGAGCTGGTTGACGGCGGGCGTGCCGCCCGGCCCCGAGCCCGGCCACAGATCCAGCTGGGTGTTCCAGGCGACGCTGCCGCCGGGGACGTCGACGTAGAAGTTGTCGAGCGCCGACTGGAAGGAGAAATCGCCGGTGCTGTTCGGGCCGTTGATCTTCCACTGCTGGTCGGTGTAGCCATGGCAGTCGTATTGCACTAGGGGCGCGCCGGCGGTGGTCTGGGCGTAGTAGACGCTCAGGCACATGCCGCTGTTGGCGTTGACCAACTCGTAGTTGCCGTTCGACTGCAGCAGGGTCTGCCAGGCCTGGCTCCTCGAGCCGACGTTCACCGGGTTCTGAACGACGGGGGTGTCGTCGGTGGTGGCGGAGTCCTGGACGTCGAGGGCGAGCGAGCTTCCCGCGGTGGTGATCCGGTAGGTCAGAGGGGCCGCGGACGCGGCCGGAACGCCGGCCGGCGTCACGGCGGCGGCGGTGGCCAGGCCGGTCAGGACCACCGCAACGCGGCGGTACCGGCGGGTGCGCATCCTGGTTGTGGTGGTGGAGTGGCGCGCCGAGCGGAACATGATGAACTCCCTCGGGGTTTGGTCGCCGAGGCGGTACCGGCGACGCCTTAGGTTTCGCCGAGCCCGTCAACCAGAGCACGGCGGTGATGCCTGCACCACCCACCTATGGCCCACTGTGCGCGCCCTCGCCGAGTCGCGAACTCACAGGACCTTCGACCTAACCTGGGGCCACGACGGTCATATCACGTCACATCACGTCACGACCCGCCCGACGTTCGTGGCACTGAGGCAGCCATCAGGAGCGGCCTGTTATCTCAAGGTCAACGGAGCTCTCAGGCGTGCATCGTGTGGCGGCTGGACCTGGGCCCTCGACTGCCTCCCGCTCCGCTGCCGACGTGTCTCACTTGCTTGCCGGCACTGAGGGGCTTCCTTACGGACGAGTGGGTTCTACGCAACTCATTCGAGCACCCTCCGCGGAACGATACGAATGCCCCGGACCCTCTCTGGTCCGGGGCATTCGTATCGTTGCCGCCAGGCCGGTGGTGTGACCTCCGCAAGAAAGTCATCCCCGTCGACGAGTTCGGCCTGCAGGTCTGCAGGCGTGGCTCGGCAATCACCCGCGATGCGGCGTTGCTGCACGCCGTAGTGGGGGACTACGCAGGTGTCTCTGCGAGGTCGAAGATGGAGATCTCGTACCGGTTCACTCCGGCAGGCTCGGCCGAGGTTGGGCGGGAGACTTCGCCGCGCACCCGGTCGGTTTTCTCTTCGCTGGCCCGCAGGGTCCCTGCGGTCCCTACGGTGCCAGGCGACGCCTGCGGAACCGCGAGACCCGTCGTCAGCAGGAATCGGCCGGGGGCAGTGGCGAGAACGCGCCTCGGTGATCGGGGGAGGGGAAAGGCCGGTTGACGGCCGGGGGCGTGCGAGGTTCGGCAGCGCCCATCGCCCACCTACCGTTTACTCACCGAATACTCATGCATCTACCTCAAACCGTCTCCCTCTCAGTGCATAGCTTCCCCTCGTTCCGCTGGTCAGGCTAGGCCGAGGTCGCTTTTGGTGCTCCCCTATCATCCGCGGGTTGTGGTTTCGATCCCCACGGGGCCCACGCTGCTGAGCTGCGTGTTTGCTCTGTTTGGGGTCGCTGATCGAGGGCCGCGCCCACACGGCGCCCACAGTGGCTTCCGCGGCTGCGTGCGCCGCGGCGTCCATCCGCTCGGCCCGTGAGGTCGTCGTCGAATAGGCCGGAACGGACGTCGAGTGTCATCGCCGCCGAGGCGTGGCCGAGCATCCGCTGGACGGCCTCGACCGTGGCGCCGCTGGCGACCGCGAGAGACGCGGCAGTGTGCTGAAGGTCGTGCGGGGTGATGTCGATCAGGCTGGCGGCTCGGACGGCCGGGTCGGCGACCGTTCGGCGCCAGTTCCGGAGGCGGAGAACCGAGCCGGCGGAAGTCCGCATCAGTAGGTCATCACCGTCCTGCCCGTGCACCGGTCGGCCAGCGGTTCGAGCAGGGCTGCGGGTAGCGGGACCGCCCGCTCTGGTGGGGTTTGGGAGTGCCGAACTCGAGCCGACCGCCGACTCGGTCACTGCCTCGGCGATGGTGAGGTAGCGGCGAAGGAAGTCCACCCGCCGTACGCGAAATGCGGCCACATCCTCCGAAGCGGAGACCGGTGTAGGCGAGCAGTCTTACGACGTCGCCGTCGGGACCTGTCGCGTCGGTGAGTCGCCCTACCTCCTCCCGGCTCAGGAAGCGCGGCTCCTCGCGCGTCACCCGCGGCAGGGGGACGTGATCGGCCGGGTTCCGCGGGATGCGTCCGTCACGGACGGCAAGGTCGAGGAGCAGTCAGAAGACGCGGTGCGCCTGGCGCACGGTGGACGGCGCGGAGCCGTTCGCTCTGAGTCCCGCCACCCATCGGGCGATCTCAGCGTGGGTGACGTCGGCCGACCGGAAGCTTCGCCAGGCCGGAAGGACGTGCGTGCGTAACACGGAGCGGTAGTGGGTGCTGGCTTGACCTGGGTCTGCGCGGGAGCCACGTGGCGGCCCATTCCTCGACCGTGACCCGCCCCCGCTCTGGCGCCGTCCAGGTCAGGGGGACCAGGGCCCAGGTCGCTTCATCGAGCCAACGCCGCGCGTCGACCTTCCGCGCGAAGCGCTTCTCGTGCTGCCGACCGCCCGGATCGCGGCACCGAGATGATGGCCAAGGGCAATTTCCGGGCTTCCCGTTCGTGTTCGAGCCCGACAATCCCACCCGCGCCGCATCCAGGCGACCCGGCCGGCGTGAGCCGGACGGGCGTCGCGCCACCCCGGGGACACCGCCGATCAGGTAGACAGCGGACCGTTGCCGCGACCGCACCGACGAAGGCGAACCAGACGTACTGCTCACAGCTGGTCGAATCCAGCCAGGCGACGCCGACGGAGACCGCGAAGGCGGCCCCGCCCAACAGATGGAGACACGATGAGCATGGCCACCAGGACCGACACGCAGTCGCCTGCGCTGCACGTTGCCGACAGACACGATCTGATCCGCGTCCACGGCGCGCGCGAGAACAACCTCAAGGACGTCAGCATCGAGATCCCGAAGCGCCGGCTGACGGTGTTCACCGGCGTCTCCGGCTCGGGCAAGAGCTCGCTGGTGTTCAGCACGATCGCCGCGGAGTCGCAGCGGATGATCAACGAGACCAACAGCGCCTTCGTGCAGGGCTTCATGCCGACGCTGGCCCGGCCCGAGGTCTACGTCATGGACGGGCTGACAACGGCGATCATCGTCGACCAGCAGCGGATGGGCGCCGACGCCCGCTCCACGGTCGGCACCGCCACCGACGCCAACGCGATGCTGCGCATCCTCTTCAGCCGACTCGGGCAGCCGCACATCGGCTCGCCCCAGGCGTTCTCCTTCAACATCGCCTCGATCAGCGGAGCAGGCGCGGTAACGCTCGAGCGCGGCGGGAAGACCGTGAAGGAGCGGCGCAGCTTCACCATCACCGGCGGCATGTGCCCGCGCTGCGAAGGCCGGGGCTCGGTCACCGACATCGACCTGTCCGCGCTGTACGACGACAGCAAGTCGCTCAACGCGGGTGCGCTCACGATCCCCGGCTACAGCATGGACGGCTGGTTCGGCCGCATCTTCAGCGGCTGCGGCTTCTTCGACCCGGACAAGCCGATCAGCAAGTTCACCAGGAAAGAGCTGCTCGACCTGCTCCACAAGGAGCCGACCAAGATCAAGGTCGACAACATCAACCTGACGTACGAGGGTCTGATCCCAAGGATCCAGAAGTCGATGTTGTCCAAGGACATCGACTCACTGCAGCCGCACATCCGCGCCTTCGTGGAGCGGGCGGTCACCTTCACCACCTGTCCCGAGTGCGGCGGCGCCCGGCTCAGCGAGGCGGCTCGATCGTCGAAGATCGCCGGGATCAACATCGCCGACGCCTGCGCGATGCAGATCAGCGACCTGGCCGTATGGGTTCGCGGCCTCGACGAGCCGTCGGTGGCGCCGCTGCTCGCCACGCTGCAGAACACCCTCGACTCGTTCGTGGAGATCGGGCTGGGCTACCTCTCGCTCGACCGGCCGTCGGGCACGCTGTCGGGCGGCGAGGCCCAGCGCACCAAGATGATCCGCCACCTCGGCTCCTCGCTCACCGACGTCACCTATGTCTTCGACGAGCCCACCACGGGCCTGCACCCCCATGACATCCAGCGGATGAACGACCTCCTGCTGCGGCTGCGGGACAAGGGCAACACGGTGCTCGTCGTGGAGCACGAGCCGGAAACGATCGCGATCGCCGACCACGTCGTCGACCTCGGCCCCGGCGCCGGTACGGCGGGCGGCACCGTCTGCTTCGAGGGCACCGTCGAGGGGCTGCGGGCCAGCGGCACCCTCACCGGCCGCCACCTCGACGACCGGGGCGCCCTCAAGGAGACGGTGCGGACGCCCACCGGCACGCGGGAGATCCGCGGCGCGACGGCGCACAACCTGCGCGACGTCGACGTCGACATCCCGCTCGGGGTGCTTGTCGTCGTCACCGGCGTCGCCGGCTCCGGCAAGAGCTCGCTGGCGCACGGGTCGATCCCCGCCGGCGCGGGTGTGGTGTCGATCGACCAGCGCGCGATCCGCGGCTCGCGACGGAGCAACCCGGCGACGTACACCGGACTGCTCGACCCGATCCGCAAGGCGTTCGCGAAGGCCAACGGCGTGAAGCCGGCGCTGTTCAGCGCCAACTCCGAGGGCGCCTGC
>JAOPWG010000326.1 GCA_025965775.1 Modestobacter sp.
GCCGAGCACGGCGTCCCGTTCGTCGCCCGTGGTTCGGGCACCGGGTTGTCCGGCGGCGCTCTCCCCCGCGCGGACGGCGTCCTGGTGGTGACCTCCCGGATGCGCACCATCCGCGAGGTCCGCCGTGCCGACCAGCGCGCCGTCGTCGAGCCCGGCGTCATCAACCTCGACGTCACCCGGGCGGCCACCCCCGAGGGCTACTACTACGCACCGGATCCCAGCAGCCAGCAGATCTGCTCGATCGGCGGCAACCTGGCCGAGAACTCCGGCGGCGCGCACTGCCTGAAGTACGGCTTCACCAGCAACCACGTCGTCGGGGCGGAGTTCGTCACGCCGCAGGGTGACGTCGTCGAGCTCGGCGGGCTGGCCCCCGACGCCCCCGGCTACGACCTGCTCGGCGCCGTGGTCGGCTCCGAGGGCACGCTCGGCATCGCGACCACGGCGACCGTCCGGCTGGTCCGGCTGCCGGAGGAGGTGCGCACCCTCCTCGTCGGCTTCCGCTCCACGGACGACGCCGGTGCGGCCACCTCGGCGATCATCGGCAGCGGCGTCCTCCCCGCGGCGATCGAGATGATGGACGCCCTGGCCATCGAGGCCGCCGAGGCCGCCGTGCACTGCAACTACCCCGACGGCGCCGGCGCGGTCCTGGTCATCGAGCTCGACGGGGCCTCGGTCGAGGTCGAGCACGAGTACGCCCAGGTCGAGGCCTTCTGCCGGGAGCACGGTGCCTTCGAGCTCCGGCTGGCCACCGACGCCGCCGAGCGGGCGCTGATCTGGAAGGGCCGCAAGTCCGCCTTCGCGGCCGTCGGCCGGATCAGCCCGGACTACATCGTCCAGGACGGCGTCATCCCCCGGACGGCGCTGCCCGAGGTGCTGCGCGCGATCGCCGAGCTGTCGTCGTCCTCCGGCGTCCGGGTGGCCAACGTCTTCCACGCCGGCGACGGCAACCTGCACCCGCTCGTGCTCTTCGACGACGCGAAGCCCGGGGCCGGCGAGGCCGCGGAGAAGGTCAGCGGCGCGATCCTGGACCTCTGC
The DNA here is from genome assembly GCA_025965775.1 of Modestobacter sp. Classification (GTDB taxonomy): domain Bacteria; phylum Actinomycetota; class Actinomycetes; order Mycobacteriales; family Geodermatophilaceae; genus Modestobacter. Next base: position 1,036 of record JAOPWG010000326.1, read on the forward strand.
ATCTCCCACGGCGGGGCGATCACCGGCGAGCACGGCGTGGGCGTGGACAAGGCCGCCTACATGCCGAAGATGTTCACCGACGACGACCTGGACACCATGCAGCTGGTCCGCTGCGCCTTCGACCCCGACGGGATCTCGAACCCCGGCAAGGTGTTCCCGACGCCCCGGCTGTGCGGCGAGGTGCCCGGCAAGCGGAAGAAGGCCCATCCGCTGGTCGAGGCCGGCCTGGCCGACGCGTTCTGAGGGGACCTGCGATGACCACCACCTCCGGCACCCGCCTCGAGTCCGCCCGCAACGCGCTGGCCTCCGCCTGCGGGGACGTCGCCGACGGCACCCCGGCCGACGCCGTGGACGGCGTGCCCGTCGCCCTCGTCGCCCGCCCGGCCAGCACCCCCGAGGTGGCCGAGGTGATGCGTGCCGCCGCCGGTCACGGGCTGACCGTCGTGCCCCGCGGTCGCGGCACCAAGACCTCCTGGGGGCGCCCGCCCGAGCAGGCCGACCTGGTGGTCGACCTGAGCCGGATGTCCGCTGTACTGGACCACGCCGCCGGTGACCTGATCGTCGACACCCAGGCCGGCACGCTGCTGGCCGACGTCCAGCGCACCGTCGGGTCCGCCGGCCAGCGGCTGGCGCTCGACGAGCCGGTGCCCGGCTCCAGCGTCGGCGGGGTGCTCGCCACCAACACCAGCGGTCCGGGACGGGTGGCGGCCGGTACGGCGCGCGACCTGCTCATCGGCGTCACCGTGGTCCGCGCCGACGGCGTGGTCGCCAAGGCCGGCGGCCGGGTGGTGAAGAACGTGGCCGGCTACGACCTCGGCAAGCTGGTCATCGGCTCCTACGGGACCCTCGCCGTGGTCACCGAGGCGGTGTTCCGGCTGCACCCGGTGCCGGCGGCCCGGCGGGTCGTGAGCGCGCCGTTCGACTCCGCCACGGACGCCGAGCGGCTGGTGCAGTCGGTCGTGCACAGCCAACTGGTGCCCGGGGCCGTCGAGGTCGACTGGCCCGCCGGCGGCCCGGGCGTCGTCCAGGTGCTGCTCGAGGGCACCGGGGCAGGCGTGCAGACCCGCACCACGGCGCTGGTCGAGCTGCTGGGCGACGGCGCCCGGGCCTCGGACGACCTGCCCGACCGCTGGGGCCGGCTGCCCTGGGACGACGACCCGGCCGCCGGGCGGGCCACCGCCCTGAAGGCCACCTGCGCCCTCTCCGGTCTGGCCGCCGTCCTCGGGGCCGCCCGGGACGCCGCGGCCACCGCCGGGGTCGGGATCGCCCTGCGCGGCTCGGCCGGCACCGGCGTGCTGTCCGGCGCGCTGCCGGCCGGCGCCGACGTCGCCGCGGTGCGCACGGTGGTGACCCGGCTCCGGGACGCCTGCACCGCGGCCGGAGGCGCCCTCGTCGTGCTCGACGGCCCGCCCGAGGTGAAGGCCGCGGTCGACACCTGGGGCCCCGTGCCGGCTCTGGACCTCATGCAGCGCGTGAAGGAACGGTTCGACCCCGAGCGCCGCCTGGCGCCCGGCCGGTTCGTCGGAGGCATCTGAGATGGCCGAGCAGCCCACCCGTGTCCAGCTACCGCTGGGCGACCCGGCGGAGACCAACGCCCTCGCACACGGGCCCGTCCCGGTCGACGGCCCGGCGCTGCGGCCGGCCTTCGACGACGAGCACCCCCCGTCGGCGGCGCTCATCGGGGACTGCGTGCACTGCGGCTTCTGCCTGCCCACCTGCCCGACCTACACGCTGTGGGGGGAGGAGATGGACAGCCCGCGGGGCCGGATCGACCTGATGAAGGCCGGTCTGCAGGGCGCGCCGCTGACCGACACGATGGTCCAGCACTTCGACGCCTGCCTGGGCTGCATGGCCTGCGTGACCGCCTGCCCGTCCGGCGTCCAGTACGACAAGCTCATCGAGGCCACCCGGGTGCAGGTGGAGCGCCACCACGAGCGCAGCCCCGGCGACCGGGCCATGCGGACGGCGATCTTCGCGCTCTTCCCCTACAAGCGGCGGCTGCGCGCGCTCCGCGGGCCGCTGCGGGCCTACCAGGCCAGCGGGCTGTCCGCCCTGGTGCGGCGCAGCCGCCTGCTCGACCGGCTGGCACCGAAGCTGGCCGCGATGGAGGGGTTGGCGCCGCCGCTGGAGAAGCGGGAGAAGCTGCCCACCCGGGTGGCCGCGGTCGGCGAGCGGCGGGCGGTCGTCGGGCTGCTCACCGGCTGCGTCCAGGGCGAGTTCTTCCCCGGGGTGAACGCCGCCACCGCGCGGGTGCTGGCTGCCGAGGGCTGCGAGGTGGTCATGCCCCGCAAGCAGGGCTGCTGCGGGGCGCTGTCGGTGCACAACGGCCGCCAGGAGGAGGCCGAGCGCTTCGCCCGGGCCACGGTGGACGCGTTCGAGGCCGCCGGCGTGCAGACCGTGGTCGTCAACGCCGCGGGCTGCGGGTCGAGCATGAAGGAGTACGCCGAGCTGCTGGCCGACGACCCGGCCTACGCCGAGCGGGCGAAGGCCTTCGCCGCCTCGGTGCGGGACGTCTCGGAACTGCTCGTCGAGCTCGGCAGCGTGGCGACCCGGCACCCGCTGGAGGTCACGATCGCCTACCACGACGCCTGCCACCTGGCCCACGCCCAAGGGGTCCGCAGTCAGCCGCGGGCGCTGCTGACGGAGATCCCCGGGCTGCAGCTCCGGGAGATCGCCGAGGCCGAGATCTGCTGCGGGTCGGCGGGCATCTGGAACGTGCTGAACCCGGAGCCGGCCCGGGAGCTCGGCGACCGCAAGGCCCGCAACATCGCCGCCACCGGCGCCGAGCTGCTGGTCACGGCCAACCCCGGGTGCCTGATGCAGGTCGCCTCCTCGCTGGAGCGGCAGGGCACCCGGATCGGCCTGGCCCACACCATCGAGGTGCTCGACGCCTCGATCCGGGGGCTGCCGGTCAGCAGCCTGGGACCCCAGCACTGACCCGCCAGGACTGACCGGCCGGTCCCGAGGCACCCGGCCGGCCCCACCGGCGCGACGTCGCGCCCGTCACCCCCGCCCACGCACCGGCCCTGCTCACGACGAGGTACGACGACGATGTTCGAACAGGTACTCGACCCGGTCGCCGGGTCGCTCGGGCTCAGCGCCCTCTGCGCCGCCCTGCCCCTGCTCACGCTGTTCGTGCTGCTGGGCGTGCTGCGGGTCAAGGCGTGGATCGCCGGCCTGATCTCGCTGGTCGTGGCGATCGTGGTGGCCATGGTGTTCTTCCACATGCCGGTCGGGCAGTCACTGCTCAGCGCGACCGAGGGTGCCGCCTTCGGCTTCTTCCCGATCCTCTGGATCGTGATCAACGCGATCTGGGTCTACAACCTGACGGTCGAGACCGGGCACTTCGACGTGCTCCGCCGCTCCTTCGAGAAGGTCAGCCCCGACCAGCGGGTCCAGGCGATCATCGTCGCGTTCTGCTTCGGCGCCCTGCTCGAGGCGCTGGCCGGCTTCGGCACCCCGGTGGCGATCACCGTCAGCATGCTGATGACGCTGGGGTTCAGCCCGCTGAAGGCAGCCGCGCTCTCACTGATCGCCAACACCGCCCCGGTCGCCTTCGGGGCACTGGCCTCGCCGATCGTCACGCTGGCCACGGTGACCTCCGGCGCGAGCGGCGACAGCCGGCTGACCCTGGACACCATCGGCGCCATGGTGGGTCGCCAGACGCCGATCCTCGCCGTGGTCGTGCCCCTCATCCTGGTCGTCGTGGCCGACGGTAGGCGCGGACTGCGCGAGACCTGGGTGCCGGCGCTGACCGCGGGCCTCACGTTCGGGGTCGCGCAGTACATCGCCTCCAACCACATCTCGGTCCCGCTGACCGACATCATCGCCGCGCTCGTGGCCGCTGCCGCCGTCGTCGCGGTGACCCGGGTCACCGGGCCGGCGCGCACCGGCGCGCTGCCGCAGCGGGTGGGCGCGGGC
>JAOPWG010000342.1 GCA_025965775.1 Modestobacter sp.
CGGCCAGGGCGTGCAGCAGCTGCTCGGCCAGTTCGGGGCGGCAGATGACCAGGTCGGGCAGCCACGGGTCGGGCTGGTTGTAGACCAGCGGCGAGCCGTCGAGCCGGCTGGTGTGCAGGCCGGCGGCGCGGGCGACGGCGACCGGGGCGGCGGAGTCCCACTCGTACTGGCCGCCGCCGTGGATGTAGGCGTCGGCCTGGCCGCGGACGACGGCCATCGCCTTGACCCCGGCCGATCCCATCGGCACCAGCTCGGCGCCCAGCTGCTCGGCCAGGACGGTGACCAGCGCCGGCGGGCGGCTGCGGCTGACGGCCAGGCGCAGCGGGCCGTCCGGGCGGGCGGGCACCTCCGGCGGCTGTGCGGTGCTGAACGTGGTGGCCTCGGCCGGCAGCGCGACCGCGCCGGCGACCAGCTCGCCGCGCTCCCACAGGGCGACGTGCACGGCCCAGTCGGCGCGGTCGAGCTCGGAGAACTCACGGGTGCCGTCGAGGGGGTCGACGATCCAGGCCCGCTCGGCGCGGAGCCGGACCGGGTCGTCGGCGCCCTCCTCGGACAGCACGGCGTCGCCCGGGCGGACCTCGGCCAGCCGGTCCATCAGGAAGCGGTGTGACTCCGCGTCACCGGCGGCCTTGCGCGCGGCCGCGGCGTCGAAGTCCCGGGCCCGCACCCGGAGCAGCAGCTCGCCGGCGGAGGTGGCGAGTGAGCTGGCGGTCTCGTGATCTGTGGCAGTCAAGATGCGTCTTCCGTCCGAGGTGGGGTGGCCCCATCCTGCGGGTCGGGCGACGCAGAGTCACCGGCGGTCATCCCAACGGGTCAGTCCGCGCCCCGTTCGGGCGGAAGGACGGGTGGGCCGGCGGGCGCTGTCAGGTCCGGGCGGCTACTCCTCGCCCGCCGCGCGCTCCGCCCGGCGGTCGACCATGACGAGGCGGGCCGGTGCGATCCGCAGGTGGGCCTGCTCCATCCGCAGGCTGCGCTCGGCGAGCCACCGGACGCGGTGCCGGCTCCACACGAGTACCGGCGTCCCGGGGCCGTCGCCCCGGACGAGCCGGAGTTCGTAGCGCGGCTCCCCGAGCCGTGGTCCCCGCACGATCGCCACACTCCCCCGCCGGGGCCGCTCGTGGCCGGCGGTGGCCACGACCCCCGGGACCGGCAGAGCATCGACGGCGAGGGCGCCCGTGCGCAAGAGATCGCTCGACGGCCGGCGGTCGCGGCTCCGGTCACCTGGTGTCGACGGCACGCCGGCGCGGCCCGGGGCGCCGAGGACCACAGCGGTGACCGTAGGGAGGACCCAGCCCAGGGGTCCGGCGAAGCGCATGCGGCCAGGCTCGCCGCGACAGCTGGCCGGGACGTGATCGTTTCCTGACCGGAAGCTGTCCGACGACGGACCCTGCTCCCCTGCGCCGACTCCCGGACGTGCGGCGGGAGCAGCGGCTCGTGCGCCGCGTGCCTGCCCGAAGGGGTGAGCCCGTGCTGCGCGTCACCGCAGCCGGGTGCCTGCCGCAACTACTGTCCTGACCAGGCAGGACGACTGACACACACGGGGGCACGGCATGAGTGATCACGAGCCGGGCGACCACGCCCGCGCGGGCGCGGACGACGTCCCGACCGCCCGCACGACCCCGGGGCAGCCGGCCGCCGACGCTGGTTCCCCGGACGCCCAGCCCCGCAAGCGCCGCTGGCTGCGGCGGACGCTGATCAGCGTCGGGGTGCTGGGGCTGGTGCTCGCGCTGGTCATCGGCGGCGGGCTGTGGTTCCTCACCAACCGGTACGGCGGCAACATCTCCCGGGTCGGTGACGTCTTCGCCGGCCTGGACGAGGGCGCCCGCCCGGCGGCGCCGAGCGCCGTGGGCCAGCCGGCGTCCAGTGACGCCCCCCTCACGTTCCTGCTGGTCGGCTCGGACACGCGCGCCGACATCGCGAACGGCGCGCTGCCCGACGCCCGCTCCGACGCAATCATGATCGCCCGCTTCACCGCGGACCGGACGCACGCGCAGGTCATCTCGATCCCCCGCGACTCGTGGGTCGACATCCCCGGCCATGGCAAGAACAAGATCAATGCGGCCTACGCGTTCGGCGGCCCGACGCTGCTCATCCAGACCGTGGAGCAGCTGACCGGGGTGCGCATCGACCACTACGCGGCGATCGACTTCGGCGGCCTGATCCAGGTGACCGACGACCTGGGCGGCCTGGACGTGACCGTGCCCACGACGACCAGCTGGGGCCCGTACACGTTCACCGCCGGGGTGAACCACCTCGACGGCGACAAGGCCCGCTGGTACGTCGGGCAGCGGTACGGGCTGCCGGGCGGCGACTTCGACCGGGTGAAGCGCCAGCAGAACTACCTGCGGGCGATGTTCACGAAGCTGTTCAGCCAGGAGGTGTTCACCAGCCCGGGCAAGCTCGACTCGAGCCTGCTGGCGGTGACCAAGGCGGTCGCGGTGGACGACGCGCTGAGCAACGCCAACCTGCTGACGATGGCCTACGGGCTGCGCGGGCTGACGCCTGGCAACGTCACGTTCTTCACCGCCCCGGTGCTCGGCACCGGCACCGAGGGGGCGGCGAGCGTGGTCTACCTGGACGGGAACACCGGTGCCCGGATGTGGGGCTACCTGCAGTCGGACTCGCTCGGCGCGAACGCCGGCGAGTTCAA
>JAOPWG010000037.1 GCA_025965775.1 Modestobacter sp.
ACGCCGGTGGCGCCCGGCGGGTGGGCATCAGCGGCGTCCCCGGGGTGGGCAAGTCGACCTTCATCGACGCGCTCGGGATCTCGCTGACCGCGGCCGGGTCCCGCGTCGCGGTGCTGGCGGTGGACCCCTCGTCGGCCCGCTCCGGGGGATCGATCCTGGGTGACAAGACCCGGATGGCGCGGCTGGCCGTCGACGAGCACGCCTACATCCGGCCCGCGCCGACCGCCGGCACGCTGGGCGGGGTGGCGCAGGCGACCCGGGAGTCGATGGTGGTGGTGGAGGCCGCCGGCTACGACGTCGTCCTGGTGGAGACCGTGGGCGTGGGGCAGTCGGAGGTGACCGTCGCGGAGATGGTCGACTCGTTCCTCTTCCTCACCCTGGCCCGCACGGGCGACCAGCTGCAGGGCATCAAGCGGGGGATCCTCGAGATCGCCGACGTCATCGCGGTCAACAAGGCCGACGGGGCTGGGGAGACCGATGCCCGCCGGGCCGCCCGGGAGCTGGCCGGGGCGATCCGGATGCTCCGCGGGCACGGCGACGACGGCTGGGAGGTGCCCGTCCTCACCTGCGCCGGGCTGACCGGTGAGGGCCTGGACGAGGTGTGGGCCCGGGTTGCCGCCCACGGCGACCGGATGCGGGCCTCCGGCGCCTTCGACGAGCGCCGCCGGGCCCAGCAGGTGCGCTGGACGTGGGGGATGGTCCGCGACGGGCTGGAACACCGGCTGCGCGCGCACCCCGCCGTCCGGGCGGTGGCACCGGAGCTGGAGGCGGCGGTGCTCGCCGGCGAGCTGACCCCGGCGCTGGCGGCGCGGCAGTTGCTGGAGGCGTTCCTCGGTGACCCCACCCCCGCCGCCTGACCCGGGATCGTTGTATGTGAATCGGGTCACGGTGCGCTAGCGTCCCGGCCCGGGCTGTCCGATGCCCGCTGCGCTCACACCATGGGGACGGTCATGCCGGTCGAGAACCCGTACTACACCGCCGACGTGCACGGCGACTTCCAGCTCGCCGACATCGGTGACCTCCCGCTCGAGGAGGGCGCCACCCTCCGCGGCTGCCAGCTGGCCTACCAGACCCTGGGCACGCTGAACGCGGCGCGGGACAACGCGGTGCTCATCCCCACCTGGTACTCCGGCAACCACGGGGTCATGCGCGACACGTACGTGGGGGCCGGTCGGGCGATCGACCCGGCTGAGCACTTCGTCGTGCTGGTCAACCAGATCGGCAGCGGGCTGGGCACCTCCCCGCACACCCTGGCCGGCCCCTACGGGCGCGCCCGCTTCCCGCGGGTCACGATCGGCGACGACGTGGTGGCCCAGGACCGGCTGCTGCGCGAGGTGCTCGGCGTCGAGGAGCTGGCGCTGGTCTTCGGCGGCTCGATGGGCGCCCAGCAGACCTACGAATGGGCCGTCCGCTTCCCCGACCGGGTCAAGCGTGCCGCGCCGCTGGCGGGGACCGCGCGCATCTACCAGCACTGCGTGATCTTCGCCCAGACGCTGGTCGACGCGCTGCGCTCGGACCCCGGCTACGCCGACGGGTGGTACGGCGACTCCGCCGACGTCCGTGGCGGTCTGCAGCGGCACGCCGGGCTGTTCGCGCTGCACGTGCTGTCCAACGAGTTCTGGACCGGGGAACACTGGCGGGCGCTGGGATTCAGCTCCGCGCAGGACTTCGTCGTCGGCTTCCTGGAGGCCTATTTCCAGCCCATGGACGCCGGTGACCTGCTGTCCCAGGCCTGGACGTGGCAGCACGGCGACGTCAGCCGGCACACCGGTGGAGACCTCGCGGCCGCGCTGGGCCGGATCACCGCGAAGACGTTCGTGATGCCGATCAGCAGCGACCGGTTCTTCCCGCCGGAGGACTGCGCGGCCGAGCAGGCGCTCATCCCCGACAGTGAGCTGCGGGTGATCGAGGACGTGCACGGCCACGCCTCGTTGTTCGGCCTGAGCGAGGCCTACGTCGAGCAGGTGGACAAGGCATTGCGCGATCTACTGGGCACGGAGGTCTGACCGTCGGTCACAGGCCGACCGAGCGGCAGTCGCGGGAGCGCAGGTCGGCCAGGTAGTCGGCCGGCGCCCCGGCGGCCTCGGCGGCGTCGGCGATCGCCCCGAGGTAGCGCGCCGAGGGCAGCCCGCCCTCGAAGGCGTCCAGACCGTAGGCGTACGCCACGACGTCCCCGGCCAGCGTGTGCACCCGCAGGCGGACCTTGCGGTAGAGCCCGTGGTCGGCGCCCTCCCAGGCGTCCAGGGTCTCCTCGTCGGCCTCGGTGAGGTCGTAGAGCGCGACGAAGACGCCGGGGGAGGCGCCCTCCGCCGGGACGATGGTGGCCAGCGCGCCCTCCCAGCCGAACTCCTCGGCCCCGAAGGTCAGCCGCCAGCCGGGCATCCAGCCGGTACCCGCCGAGGGGGAGGACGGGCAGCGCCGCAGCATCTGTGCGGGGTCCATGTTCGACCCGTACGCGGCGTAGAGGCCCATCCCCGGCAGCCTATCCACGGCCGTGTGGCGGGCCGACGAGGGGCGGTCCCGCCGTTGCGGGCCGGCACCGGGGAGAATGGCCGCGGAACTCCCCCGAGCAGCAGAAGGACCCCCATGACCCGCATCGTGATCATCGGCGGCGGCCCGGCCGGCTACGAGGCCGCGCTGGTCGCCGCGCAGCTCGGTGCCCAGGTCACCGTGGTCGAGCGCGACGGCATCGGCGGCGCCAGCGTGCTCACCGACTGCGTCCCCTCCAAGGCCTTCATCGCCGCCGCCGGGGCGATGACCTCGGTGCGTGACTCCGCCGTCCTGGGGTTGCAGGGCACCGACCTGGCCACCGTCGGGCTGGACCTTGCCACGGTCAACGGCCGGATCCGCGGCCTTGCGGTCGCCCAGTCCGCCGACATCCGCGCCCGGCTCGAGGCCGAGGGCGTCACGATGATCGCCGGCCAGGCCCGGCTGTCCGACGAGATCCGCGGGCTGATCGCCCACCGGGTGGAGGTGCTCGACGGTTCCGGCGAGGTGGCCCGGGAACTGGCGGCCGACGTCGTCCTCATCGCGACCGGCGCGGACCCCCGGGTGCTGCCCGGGGCGGAGCCCGACGGTGAGCGGATCCTGTCCTGGCGCGACATCTACGACCTCGAGGACATGCCCGAGCACCTGGTCGTCGTCGGCTCCGGCGTCACCGGCGCCGAGTTCGCCTCCGGGTACCTGGAGGCGGGCGTCCCGGTCACCCTGGTCTCCTCCCGCGAGCAGGTGCTGCCCGGCGAGGACGCCGACGCCGCGGCCGTGGTGGAGAAGGTCTTCCAGTCCCGCGGTGGGCGGATCGCCGAGCGCGGGCGGGCGCAGGCCGTCGTCCGGACCGAGAAGGGCGTGCGCGTCGAGCTCACCGACGGGCGGGTCGTCGAGGGCTCGCACGCGCTGATGACCGTGGGCACGGTGCCCAACACGACCGGGCTGAACCTCGAGGTCTGCGGCGTGGAGATGACGCCGGCCGGTCACGTCCTCGTCGACCGCGTGTCCCGGACGACGGTCTCCGGCATCTACGCCGCCGGCGACGTCACCGGGGTCTTCCAGCTGGCGTCGGTCGCCGCGATGCAGGGCCGGATCGCGATGTGGCACGCCCTGGGCGAGGCGGTGGCCCCGCTCAAGCTGAAGACCGTCGCGGCCAACGTCTTCACCCACCCGGAGATCGCCACGGTCGGCGTCCAGGAGAAGACGATGCCCGAGGGGGCCGACATCGAGGTCGTCCAGCTGCCGTTGGCGACCAACGCGCGGGCCAAGATGAGCGACCTGCGGGACGGGTTCGTGAAGCTGTTCACCCGGCGCTCGACCGGTGTGGTCGTCGGGGGCGTCGTCGTGGCCCCCGGTGCGTCGGAGCTGGTGCTCCCCATCGCGCTCGCCGTGACCAAGGGGCTCACCGCCGGCGACCTGGCGAACACCTTCTCGATCTACCCGTCGCTGTCGGGCTCCATCACCGAGGCCGGGCGCCGGCTGATGGGCATCGACGACGCGTCCTGACCGGCCGGTGGGGCCGGCAGTGACCTGAGGGGCCCCGGGATCACCTGGTCAGGGGACACGGGGACCGAACGCTCCAGTTCGGGGCTGGGGACGCCGATGCAGAGGGTGGTCCCTTCTGCCCTGGAGTTCTGCGTGCGCAACGTCCACCGGCCGCGATCGCGGCGGTTCCTGATCCCGGCTGTCGCGGCGGTCGTCATCACCGGCTCGCTGGCCGGTCTGCCGACCCCCGCCCTGGCCGGGGACGGCACCCCTGTTGCTGCCGGTGACACCGTTGTCGGCCGGCTGGTGCAGGCCTGGCCCGAATACCGGCACCCGGCCGAGGCGATGGCCCGCGCGGACGCGGGCCCGCTCACCTGGGTCGAGACCGCCGCCGGCGACACCGTGCGCGTGCCGACCGGGGATCTGAAGAACGCGGTGGACGTGACCGTGGGGGCCACCGTGTCGGTGACCCTCGGCGGGGAGGTGGCCGACGCGGCGACCACGCAGGACGGCCTGGCACCGGCCCGCGACGTGCTCGATGCGACCGTCCTCGCCCCGGCGGCGGCAGCGCCACCCACGGCGTCGGCCGATCCCGCGCTCACCGACTCCGTCACGGTCGTGATGGTCGTGCCGAGGGGGGAGACCCCGGACTCGCGGACCCTCTCGCAGGTCGTCTCCGCGGTCGACGGGCCCGTCGCCACCTTCTGGTCGGGACAGAGCCACGGCGCCATCCGGCTCGGCGCGGCTGCCGGCTCCGTCGATCTACGTGACCGCCAGCTCGCGGCGGGGTGCGACGACCCGGCCGCGCTGTGGGACGAGGTTGCCGGTGACGTGGGCTGGACCCGGGGCACCGGCAAGCACCTGCTGCTCTATGTCCCCGCGACGGCCGTCGACTGTGCCTACGGGTTGGCCGAGGTGGGCTCGTCCCTCACCGGCGGTGGGCGCCTCTACGTCCAGGACGTCGCCACGTCCGTCATCGCCCACGAGCTCGGCCACAACTTCGGCCTCGGGCACTCATCGGAGGTCCAGTGCGACGGCGCCGTGGACAGCGGGACCTGCCGGGTCACCGCCTACAACGACTGGTACGACGTCATGGGCGTCTCGTGGAGCCGCGTCGGCACCCTGAACGCGCCGCAGGCGCAGCGGCTGGGCTTCCTCCCGGCTGACGAGCGGACCGTCGTCGCGCCCTGGACGCCGACCACGACGTACACGCTGGTCCCGGTCTCGTCGGCGACCGGGAACCGGGCCATCGAGCTGACCGGCCCGGACGGCGCCGACCTCTGGCTGGAGTACCGGCAGGCCAGCGGGCAGGACGCCTGGCTGGGGACGGCCGGTAACGGGGGCCTCGAGAGCGGTGTCACCCTGCGCCTGGCGGCAGACCAGCCGGATACGTCCCTCCTGCTGGACGGCACGCCGAAGAACCCGGCGACGACCGGCGACGTGCAGGTGACGCTGCCCGTGGGAGTCCCCGTCCCGGTGTGGCGGGGTGAGGTCACCGTCACTGTGCAGAGCCTCGCCGCCGGCTCCGCCGTCGTCCGGGTCTCCCCGGGTGGGAGCCCCATCGGACTCCGGTACGTAGCAACCGGGTCGGCCGGCGGCACCCTGGGCGCCTCGACCGGCCCGAAGACCTGTGGTCTGCGGGACGGCGGGTGTTTCCAGGCGTTCCAGCGTGGCGCGGTCTACTGGTCGCCGGCGACGGGGGCGCACGTGGTGAGCGGGGCGCTGCAGGGGCGGTGGGCTGCCCAGGGCTGGGAGAACGGGGCGCTGGGGTATCCGTTGACCGATCCGGTGTGCGGTCTGGTGGGCGGGGGCTGCTTCATGCACTTTCAGGGCGGTTCGTTGTACGGCAGTGATGCCACGCCGGTGACGGCGGTGTCGGGGGCGGTGCGGGACCGGTGGGCGGCGACGGGCTGGGAGCGGGGGGTGTTGGGCTACCCGACGGCGGGGGCGGTCTGTGGTCTGCGGGACGGCGGGTGTTTCCAGGCGTTCCAGCGTGGCGCGGTCTACTGGTCGCCGGCTACGGGTGCGCACGCGGTGGAGAATGGGCCCCTCTGGGGCGCCTACGCCGGCTTCGGCTGGGAGAACGGTCTCGGTTACCCCGTGGATGAGGCATACCCGGTCACCGGCGGCCGGGCGCAGCGGTTCCAGGCGGGGACGCTCACCGTCGACTCCGCCGGCCGGGCCACGTTGACCCGCGGCTGAGCTGCCGGTCCGACCGGGGCAGGCGCCTGCGGAGACCGCCCCGATCGTTCGGGGCGGTCTCCGCGGCGCCTGTGTCCTCGACTACTCGGCGGCGTCGGCGATCGTGCACAGCACGGCGCCGCTGGTGACGGCGGCACCGACCTCGGCGGTCAGCCCGCTGACCGTGCCCGCCTTGTGCGCGGTGATCGGCTGCTCCATCTTCATCGC
>JAOPWG010000365.1 GCA_025965775.1 Modestobacter sp.
CGATGGCGCCGCGCACCGAGGAGCCGATCCGCAGCTCGGCGTGGTCGCGGGTGATCCGGACGGCGCGCACCGCGTGGGCGACCAGATCGGCGGGTCCGGCGGTGGCGGTGGCGACGACCGCATGCTCGGCGTCCTCGTCCTGGTAGCCCATGGCCACCCGGCAGGAGCGGTCGTACAGCGCCGGGGTGATCCGGGCGGTGCCCACGGCGTCGAACGGGTTCATCGCGGCGACCAGCCGGAATGTGGGCCGGGCGGCCACCCGGCCGTAGCGGGGCACGTGCATCTCCCGCTCGGACAGCACGCCGAGCAGGACGTTCATCGTCTCCTCGGGAACCCGGTTGAACTCCTCGACGTAGAGCAGTGCGCCTTCGGTCATCGCCCGGGTGAGCGGGCCGGGCACGAAGTTCTCCGGCCGGTAGTCCTCGGTGAGGACCCGGGAGGCGTCGTGGTGACCGACCAGTCGGGTGGGCGTCAGCTCCGCGTTGCCCTCGACCAGGACCAGCGGAACGCCGGTGCCGTCGGCCAGCGCGCGCAGCAGGGTGGTCTTGCCGGTGCCCGGCGGGCCCTCCAGGACGACGTTGCGGCCGGCCGACAGCGCCGCGGCGACCACCTCCGCCTCGCGCACCCGGGCCACGACGCGCTCGCGGGCGGTGCGCACCATGCCCACGGCGTCCAGCCTGGCGGCGGTGGTGGCGTGCGCGGGTGCTGCGGTCATCGGTCTCCCTGGTGCAGTGTCGGCACGAGCGAGTACGCCGGGGCGCCCTCCCCCGGCGGGAGAGGGCGCCCCGGTGTACGGAAAGCGGGCTCGGTCAGTCGTAGATGATGACGCCGCGGATGTTCTTCCCGCTCTTCATGTCCTCATAGCCCTGGCTGATCTCATCCAGCTTGTAGCGGGTGGTGATCAGCTCGTCGAGCTTGAGCTTGCCCTCCTGGTAGAGCCGCAGCATCTTCAGGATGTCGGCGCTGGGGTTCTGCGAACCGAACAGTGCGCCCTTCAGCCGCTTCTCGAAGAGGGTCAGCTCCATCGGCGAGATGGGGATGGTGACATCCGTGGCCGGTCCCAGCCCGGTGACGACGACGGTGCCCCGCTTGCCGACCGCCGCGAAGCCCTGGCCGATGTGCTCGCTGCGGGTGACCCCGATGGTGATCAGGACCTTGTCCGCCCCCTGGCCGTTGGTGACGCTGCGGGCGAAGTCGGCGGCCTCCTCGATGGACTCGAAGGCCTGCGTCGCGCCCATTTCCTGGGCCTTCTCCCGCTTGAAGGCGACCGGGTCGACGGCGATGACATGGCTGGCGCCGGCGAAGGCCGCGCCCTGGACGGCGTTGATCCCGATACCGCCGATGCCCATGACGATGACGGTCTGGCCGGGCTGGACGTGGCCGGCGTTGACCGCGGTGCCCCAGCCGGTGCCCACGCCGCAGCCGGTCAGGCAGGCGACGTCGAGCGGGATGTCGTCGGGGACCTTGACCGCGTTGGCGACGTCGACGGTCGTCATCTCCGCGAACGTGGACAGGCCCAGCATCTGTCCGACCGGGGTGCCGTCGGGCAGCGCCATGCGGTAGCTGGTCGGGTCGTCGAAGCGGGCCCCGGAGAGCAGGTTCGCGCCGAGATCGCAGAGGTTCTGGTGGCCGCGGGCGCAGTAGGCACACCGGCCACAGCCCGGGAGGAAGGAGAAGACGACTCGGTCACCCTCCGCGAACCCCCGGGTCCCCGGGCCGACGGCGGTGACGACGCCGGCGCCCTCGTGGCCACCGCACACCGGGTAGACGCCGAACGGCATGTCGCCGGTGGCGACGTGGTCGTCGGAGTGGCAGAGCCCTGAGGCGGCCATCTTGACCTGGAGCTCGCCGGCGCGCGGGTCGTCCAGCACGAGGTCGGCGACCTCGTAGTGGCCGGGGCTGGACCGGATGATGGCACCGCGGGTGTTGACAGGCACAGGGACCTCCTCGTCGCCCTCGTCGCTGAGGGCCTCGATGGCGTGCGCAGGAGCGCAGTCACGTCGCACCGTATGGCACAGCTCACACCGGAAGAAGGCCTTGCAACCTTCGGGCCTCACCGTGCAACGGTCCGCGCGCGTCGCCGCCGCCTGAGGGGTGCTGTCCCTGCTGGCCGGCGTGCTGGACGAACGGGCCGGCCGCTGAACGCCCGGACGGGGTGAGCCGGCCCGTGCCCGGGGGGAGGGGAAGCGCCGGGCAGACTCGGCTGCGTGACGGTCGTGGTCGTGGGCGCCGGCCCGGTCGGGCTGACCGCTGCGGTGCTGCTGGCCCGCCGGGGCGTCGACGTCCTGGTGCTCGAGCGGCACGCCGCTGCCTACCCGCAGCCCCGGGCGGTGCACCTCGACGACGAGTCGCTGCGCGTGCTGCAGGCCGCTGGGGTCGCCGACGCCTTCGCTGCGGTCAGCCGGCCGATGGTCGGCCTGCGCCTGCTGGACGGCGGGCACCGGGTGCTCGGCGAGTTCCGTCGCGCTGCCGGCGTGCACGGCTGGCCGCAGGCGTCGATGTTCACCCAGCCGGATCTCGAGGCCCTGCTGCACGCGGCGCTCGACCGCGAGCCCCGTGCCCGGCTCCGCGGCGGGGTCGAGGTGTTGCACGTGGAACCACGGGACGGCTCGGTCCGGGTCACCGTCCGGGACCGGCGCACAGGCGTCGGGCAGGAGGTGACCGCCGACGCGGTCCTGGGCTGCGACGGCGCCCACAGCACCGTACGTCGGCTGATCGGCACCCGGATGCGCGACCTCGGACCGGCCCAGCGCTGGCTGGTCGTGGACCTGGTGTCCGACGCGCCGCTGGACGTGTGGCCCGGTGTGCACCAGGTCTGCGACCCGGTCCGCCCGGCGACGTTCATGCCGATCGCCGGCGCCCGGTACCGCGCGGAGTTCCGGCTCGGCGATGGCGAGACCTCCGCCGACCTGGACCTCCCCGCGCTGCTCGCCCGGTTCGGCGCCGGCGGTGCCGAGGTCGTGCGCACCGCCGAGTACCGCTACGCGGCGCAGGTCGCCGACCGCTGGCGGGACGGCCGGGTGCTGCTGTGCGGGGACGCCGCCCACCTGACCCCGCCGTTCATCGGACAGGGCCTCGGGTTGGGACTGCGTGACGCCCACCAGCTCGCCTGGAAGCTCGCCGCCGTGCTGGCCGGTGCCGACGACGCGCTGCTGGACACCCACCAGGCCGAGCGCGCGCCGCACGCCCGGACCTTGATCCGGCTCGCCGTGCTGCTCGGCCGGCTGATGACCGGCGGGGGCAGCTGGGCCGCGGCGGCCCGCAGAGCCGTGCTCGCCGGCGTACGCCGGGCGCCCGGGGTGTCCGGCTTCGCCCTGGCCAGCCGCACCCCACCGCTGCGCCCGGGCCGGCTCGTCCGCCGGCGCCGGTTCGCGCCGGGCTCGCCGGTGGGCACGTTGGTGCCGCAGCCGACGGTGACCGTGGACGGCGTCGGCTCGCGGCTGGACGACGTCCTCGGCGCCGGCTGGGCGGTGCTGACCCCC
>JAOPWG010000423.1 GCA_025965775.1 Modestobacter sp.
AGGCGCAGGCCTGCGGCGCGCGGGGGTTCCTGCTCAAGGGAGAGGACCCGGCCGGGCTCCTCGAGTCGGTGCGCCAGGTCGCCGCCGGCGGGACCGCGTGGTGCGAGGCCGCCGCACGCGTGCTGCACGCCTCGATCTGAGGCTCCTTCCACGCTCAGAGTGAGCGGATTGCGATGCTGCAGGTCAAGGCGGTCGCCCGCGTGCTGGGCATCACGCTGGACACCTGTCGCGGCTACGTGAAGTCCCTGCACGTCACGCTCGGCGTCCGATCGCAGCTCCAAGCAGGCGGTGGCCCGCCGGCGGGGGGCTGCTGGACGACTGCCCCGGCCCGCACGGGCACGTCGGCCTAGGGTGGGCACCCGTGCGCCTGGCCACCTGGAACGTGAACTCCATCCGCAGCCGCGCCGACCGGGTGGTCGCCTGGCTGCAGCGCAGCGACGTCGACGTGCTGGCGCTTCAGGAGACCAAGTGCCGCGACGACCAGTTCCCCGAGGACCGGTTCCGCGACCTGGGCTACGAGGTGGCGCATGTCGGTCACTCGCAGTGGAACGGCGTCGCGGTGCTGTCCCGGGTCGGGCTGACCGACGTCGAGGTCGGTTTCCCCGGCATGCCGTCCTGGGCGGCCAAGGCGGGCATCGACCCGGCGCCCGAGGCACGCGCACTCGGGGCGACGTGCGGCGGCGTGCGGGTGTGGAGCCTCTACGTGCCGAACGGCCGCCAGCTCGGCGATCCGCACTACGACTACAAGCTGGCCTGGCTGGAGGCCCTGCGGGTGTCGGCCGCCGACTGGCTGACCGGGGACGCCGAGGCCGAGGTCGCGCTGGTCGGTGACTGGAACATCGCCCCGCAGGACGACGACGTCTGGGACATCTCGCTGTTCGCCCACTCCACGCACGTCACCGAGCCCGAGCGGGCCGCCTTCCGCGGGGTCGTGGAGGCCGGCTTCACCGACGTCGTGCGCCCGCACACCCCCGGGCCGGGCGTCTACACCTACTGGGACTACACCCAGCTGCGCTTCCCGCGCCGCGAGGGCATGCGGATCGACTTCGTGCTCGGCTCCCCCGCGCTCGCCCGCCGGGTGTCCGGGGCGCGCATCGACCGCGAGGAGCGCAAGGGCAAGGGCGCCAGCGACCACGCCCCGGTCGTCGTCGAGCTCGCGGACTGACCGCCCGGCCCCGGCGGCGGTTCCGCGGAACCGCCGGCGCCCACGAAACTGTCAGTACGTTTCCCTAGGTTCGAACACGTGATCGAACTCATGGCGGCCCCCTCGTCCTCTCCCCTCGACGGCGTGCCGACCGAGCCGCTGGACCAGCTCGCCGCACGGATCCGTGCCGGCGCCGTGCGACTGGCAGCGGCCACCGCCGCCTGGCTCCGACTGGTCGCCGAGTTCGACGAGCGGGAGGGCTGGGCCGGGGTCGGCATCACCTCCTGCGCCCACTGGCTGGCCTGGCAGTGCGGTCTCACCCCCGGGACGGCGCGCCAGCACGTGCGGGTGGCGCGGGCGCTCCGGCGGCTCCCGGTGGTGGAGGCCGCCTTCGCGGGCGGCGAGCTCTCCTTCTCCAAGGTCCGCGCCCTCACCCGTGTCGCCGAACCCGGGACGCAGGCAGAACTGGTCGAGTTCGCCCGGCACGCCACCGCGTCCCAGGTCGAGCGGACCGTGCGGGCCTGGCGCCGGGCGGATGCCGCGGACGCCGGGCGGATCGCCGACCGGCGCCGGTTCTCCTGGTCGTTCGACGAGGACGGCATGGTGTCCATCCGGCTGCGCATGGACGCCGAGCAGGGCGCCGAGCTCCTGGCCGCGATCGAGTCGCTGGCCGAGCGCGACGCCCGGCGGGACCGGGCCGCCCGCAGGCGAGCCGCTGGAACGGAGGCGGGGATCGCTCCCGAGACCGAGACCGAGACCGGTCCCGAGGCCGTGCCGCTGGGCCAGATGACCGCACGCCGGTGCCGGGCGCTGACCGGTCTGGCCGTGGCGGCCGCGGACGCTGACCGGCGGGCCGGCGACCCACCGCGACGCGAGGTGGTCGTCGTCGTGGACGCTGCCGTGCTCGCCGACGACGAGGCCGCCGGCCGCGCCCACCTCGAGGGCGGTCCGGCGATCACCCCGGCGCAGGCCCGGCGGCTGGCGTGCGACGCCACGGTGACCGCCATCGTGACCGACGGCCCGGAGGTGCTGGCCCAGGGCCGGGTCCGCCGCTACGCCACCCGGGCGCAACGTCGGGCGCTGCTGGTCCGCGACGGGGGATGCGCCCGGCCGGGATGTGACGAGACGCGGATCGAACGGTTGCACGCCCACCACCTCCGGCACTGGGTACACGGCGGGCGCACCGACGTGTCCAACATGGTGCTGCTGTGCGACGTCGACCACGGTCTGGTGCACGACCGCGACCTGACCCTGGCCCGCCGCGGCGGCCGGCTGGTGGTCACCACGCCCGACGGTCAGCGGGTGTGGGGTGCCGCTGACACGGCCTTCACCGGGACCGCGCTGCGGTTCCGCGGAACCACCGACGGGGCCGCCCCCGACGGTGACGCCCTGCCGGAGGAGCTGATCCCCTCACCGGCCGGCGGCGAGCGGATGGACCTGCGGCACGTCGTGTGGGCACTGATGGCGCACCGCGACGGGGTGCGCCGGCGCGCCGCCTGAACCTGTTCGGCTCAGCCCCGGCGGCGGGGCTCGGCGGCCGGCACCCGCCCCGGCCAGAGTGCCTCGAGCGCCTCGGCCGTCTCCTCCCGGAAGTCGACCGCGGCGCCCACCGTGACCGGCTTCCTGCCCGCCGCCCCCGGCTCCGCAGGGTCGGCCTCGCGCACGTCAGCGACCACCACGGTGATGTTGTCGGTGGGCGGCCCGGCCAGCGCGGCGTCGCGCCGGGCCGCCGCGGCCTCGGCGGGCGTGGCGGCACCGGCCAGCAGCTGGCCGATCCGGTCGGGCCGGACGACGTCGGACAGCCCGTCGGAGCACACCATC
>JAOPWG010000060.1 GCA_025965775.1 Modestobacter sp.
CGGTCGACCGGAAGGTCATCTGCGGGTGGTTGTCGACGTCGAAGAAGTCGGCCGAGCGGATGTGCGCGTCGCGCTGCTCCTGCCGGGTGTCGATCGAGCTCAGGTCGATGGTCGCCGTGACGCTGGACCGCGTCGGGTCCTCGGCGGTGACGATCTCGCCGGTGAAGTCGCGGAAGTAGCCGCGTAACTTGCTGACCATCATGTGGCGGACGGAGAAGCCGACCGTGGAGTGGCTGGGGTCGATGTCCCAGGTGCCGACGATGTAGCCGGGGATCTGGACGGCGGTGGAGCTTGTCACGGGAGTACCTCCGAGATAGTTGAGTTTTTGACCTTCTACCGAGGTCGGGACTGAAGCTGCGGGAGCGGCCGCCGGGTCACATCGACATCAATCTCGATGACCCGGAACTGAACCCAGACACGGTCGTAGCCACCGAGCAGCGTGTCGTCCCGGAGCCCGCAGATGCGGAACTCGTACTACACGGATCCTGCCGGCTGTTCATGGAGCAAGCGTCGCGGCCGGGCGTGTGAGGGAGCATCGCACCGATCGTGTGAAGGGCTGCCGGTCAACAACCGCGCCCCGGAGGCCCTCCCGTCGCCGAATGAGCGACAGGACCACCCGGCGCTCTCGAAGTGTCCCGTGCCGGGTCTGATGGTGAACCGTCCCGGGTTTGGTGCCGCTTCCTCGTTTGACGAGGATGTTGATCATGCCAGGGAAGAAGTACCCCGCCGAGCAGCGTGAGCGGGCCGTTCGGATGGCGCTGGACCGGCTGCCGGAGTACCCGACTCCCTACGCGTGTGCGAAGGCGCTGGGCCCGAAGCTGGGGGTCGGCGCCGAGACGCTGCGGAAGTGGATCCTGCAGGCCCAGGTCGACGCCGGTGACCGGTCCGGTCCCACGAGTGAGGAACGCGAGGAGATCAAGCGGTTGAAGGCCGAGGTCCGGGACCTGCGTGAGGCCAACGAGATCTTGAAGGCGGCCTCGATTTTCTTCGCCAGGGAGCTCGACCCTCGCTCCCGCTGATCTTCGGCTTCATCGACGAACAGCACGCCGCCGGGCGTGGGGTCGAGCCGATCTGTGCGGCCCTGCGCGAGCAGGGCCTGCAGGTCGCCCCACGCTCCTACCGGGCCTGGCGCACCCGACCCCCGTCGGCCCGCGCGCTGTCGGATGCGGAGATCTGCGACCAGCTGCTGGCCCTGCGCAGCGGCGGGCCAGCGGGCCGTCCGGTCCCGGAGATCCTCTACGGCCGGCGGAAGATGACCGCCTGGCTCAACCGCGGGTTGACCGCCGAGGGTCGCCGGCCAGTCTCCAAGCACACCGTGCACCGGCTGATGGGCGAGCTGGGCATGAACGGGCTGGTCCGCGGCCGCAAAACCCGCACGACCGTGCCCGGCGGGAAGGATGCTCGGCGGGCTGGTGACCTGCTCAACCGGCAGTTCGGCGCACCCCAACCGAACCACGCCTGGGTCACCGACTTCACCTACGTGCCGACCTGGTCCGGGTTCGTCTACGTCGCGTTGGCCATCGACCTGTACTCCCGGGCGATCGTGGGCTGGTCGGCTTCGACGATCAAGGACGTCGCCTTCGTCGAGGACTGCCTGGGCATGGCGCTGTGGCGCCGGGACCAGGCCGGCCGCCCGGTGCCGGCCGGGATGATCCACCACAGCGACGCCGGATCCCAGTACACCTCGATCCGGTTCACCGACACCCTCGCCCTCGAGGGCCTGGTCGCCTCCATCGGCTCGGTCGGTGACGCCTACGACAACGCCGCCGCCGAGACCGTCATGGGCTTGTTCAAAAACGAAGCCGTCGCCGCCGGCTCACCGTTCCGCGACGGGCCGTTGCGGCAGCTGGCCGACGTCGAACGACTGACCACCGACTACGTCCACTGGTACAACCATGCACGCCTGCACGGCGAGCTGGACTACGTCACCCCCGAGGAGTACGAGCAGGCCTACTACGCTGCCGCACCGGACCCACCACCCGGAGAGTCCTCATACCGGAAGACGGCATGAAACCCGGGACGGTTCAGTTAGCCAGGCACCGCGACTGTCCCTGAGTGGGCCGCTCAGAGACACCGGCCCAAGTGGCGGGGGATGATCACAAGTCTGCAGCCAACCGGCCGTGGCAGGAGTCAGGCTCCGGTGGCCGGGGCGGGCGGTGGCGTGATCACCGTCGGGTGCGGCCGCCGCGGACTCACGATCATCGTCGGATCGGCTCCGGCCCTGACGCTGGCCGTGCCACTCGTCGTGGCGTTCGCGGCGCGGTTCTGACGCCAAGCAGGCCACCGGCGGAGTCCAACGTGTGAAGGCCCGGCTGCGATCTCACTCTCGCGTGACGAAGGCCTCGCTGCGCGCACGGTCGCCCGATGTGGCCCGCGCGGCTCGTTCGGTTGTCGGGATCTGGTTGTATCGGCCAGGCTCCCGGACCAAAGGGGACAGGGATGCCACGACAGCTGAACCGCAGGGCGGCGCTGGGGCTCGGCGCGACGGCTGCGGCCGGCGTCGTGTTGTGCTCGACAGCCGCTGCCTCCGCTGAGGAGACCGAGCCGGGGCAGGCGCTCCCGGAGCCCACTCCCACGACGCCGGAGCAGGCCCGCAAGCGCGTCGGGAAGGTCTACCAGCGTGAGACCACCCGGGCGGCCGGCATCTGGAACTCGCTCATCACGGTGGCCAACCCGGACGGCACCCTGGCCTCGGCGGTGGAGGACAAGGCCGACGAACGGGTCGAGGCGTACAGCGTCAACAAGATCGCGGTGGCCACTGCGGTGCTCGACAAGGTCGACCGCGGCCTGCTGCGGCTCGACCAGCGGGTGGACGTCACCGCCGACATCGTCGCCACCACCGGGGACGGCATCTTCCGGCTGGACCGGGCGTATCCGAGTTCCGTCACGCTCGGGCACGTCATGGCCAACCTGCTGTCGGTCTCGGACGACACGTCGGTCCGGCTCTGCGGCCTGGTCTGCCCGGCGAAGGAGGTCAACGAGATCCTGGTCGCCAAGGGCTTCCCGCAGACGCAGGTGACGCCCGTGGCCAACCCGAACCGGTTCTTCCTCGGCACGACCACGCCCCGCGAGACACGCGACCTGCTGCAGGCCCTGGTCAAGGGCACGCTGCTCTCCGCGACGTCGACCAGCTTCCTGCTGAACATCCTGCGTTCCCCGGTGGCGTTCACCGACGGCATCCGGCGCACGATGTCGTCCGACGAGCGCGTGCGGGTAGCGACCAAGGCGGGCTGGTTCCTCGACGGCCGCAACGAGGCGGGGATCATGTTCGACGCCACCGGCCGGCCGATCCTCACGTACTCGCTGTTCGCCCGCGGCCAGGCCAACCCGGACAACTTCGGGGCCACGCACCCGGCGGTGCAGGCGCGCGCCGTCATGGGGCGCAAGTTCCTCGACGCCGTGGACAGGCTGGGCGGCGTGGCTACCCTCCGCACGTCGGTGCCCACGTACCGCCCGTTCAACGGCGGCTGACCGCCGGGCACCCCGCGCGACCGGAGAACCTCCGGCGCGCGACGTGAATGACCGCCCTCGACCATGTGGCGCACGGCAAGCAGCGACCAGAACCTGCAATCTGGCTGACGTCGAGACGGTGTCCCAGAGGGCGGCCTATGGGACGCCTCTCTGACATCGTCGGCCGCCGCGTCGCCCTGGCTACCCTGCGCCGGTGGCCGAATCAGCGGAGACCATCGACGATCGCTGGCTGCGGTTTGAGCTCTGGGGCGGGGAGGGCGTTCACAACGGGCTGACGCATCACATCTTCCGAGAGGCCACGCGGGTCGAGCCGCTGTTCAATCGGAGCACCGAGTGGCGCGCCTGGTGGACGTCCACAAGCAAGGCGCCCGCCTTGGACCTCGGGATCGCGGTCGTCTGGCCTGCCAAGACTCCGCCAGACGACTGGTTTCTGCCTGAGCGGGTTTCGCGAGGCCGAAAGCAGCATTTCGTCCGGCTGCACCTCGACGCCGCGCGAGTGGAAGAAGTCCCAAAAGAAGCTCGGCACGCATTGCTACTACCGGCCATCCTGGAGGCGTTGCATCGCCTTGTCAGGGAACTGAAGCTCAGCTCCCCGCCCGAGGTCCTACCCGACGGCGTTCTGCAGGACGGCTAGCTGCCACGCACCGCGAGGGGACCGAGTGTCCCAAAGTGGGCCGCTTAGGGACACCCCAAGACCCTGCCCGATCTGCAGCAGCGCGGCGAACGTTGGCGGCCGCGGTACTAGTCAGCGTCGATCGGTCGCCTGCCCACCGGAGCAGGCGACCCGATCAACGACCCAGAACCCGGGCGGCCTCGGCGCTGACCACCTGGCGGCCGAAGTAGACGTCCAGGGTCATCGACGGGTTGGCGTGGCCGAGTTGGTCGGCCACCTGGCGCGGGGTGAAGCCCGCCTCGTCCAGGCGGGTGGCGACGGTCTTCCGGAACGTGTGCGAGGTGACCCACGACCACGGCCCCTCGGTGCAACGGACCGGGCGGCCGGCCGCTGTCCTGCTTGTCGTCGGCTGGAAGCCGGTCCCGTCGCATGTCTCGCACTCGAAGGAGTCCAGCAGCTGACGCAGGTCGCCAGACACGCTGTTCGGGTCGCGCAGTGTGCCGGCCACCGGCGCCGGGAACACCAGCTTGGTGTCCGGCCGGCGGGGCGAGGCAAGCCGGTGGCGCACCATCTCGACGCCGAACGCCGGTACAGCGATGATCCGCCAGCCGGCGGCGGTCTTGGTCCGCGGCTGCACGACCATCCCCCGCTTGGGCACCCGCACCACGGTGCCGTTGACCTCCCAGGTGCCAGCGTCCAGATCCACCAGGGACCGGCCGCCGGCCTGCCCGGCGCTCAGGGCGAGCGCCTCCCCGATCCGGGCGCCGGTGGCGAGCATCCAGTCGACGACGTCGGCGAGGTCGAGCTCGGCGGCGCGCGGGCTGGAATGGAATAGCTCGACCAGCCGTCCGGCCTGCTCGACGGTCAGTGCGCGGGGCGCCTTCTTCGCGCTGGTGTTCAGACGGGTAGCCGCGTCGCGTACCGGGTTGGCCATCACGGCGCCGTCCGCGATGGCCATGGCGAACATCCCGGACAGGCACGCCCGAGCCGTCTTGGCCGCACCGGGGCCACTCGTCGAGGCGATCGTGGCCAACGCCCGGCTGACGGTGCCGGGCGTCACCTCGCGCAGGTACAACCGACCCAGGGCCGGGATGACCTGGGCCCGCACGGTCGAGCGGTAGGTGCGCTCGGTGCCGGTGGACCAGCCGTGGTCGGCGGCCAGCCAGGCGTCTGCGAGCGCCGCCACCCGCGTGCCGGCGGTCAGCGCGCCGGTGCCGCCGGGGGCGCGGCGGACGGTCAGCTCGGTCTTGAGCGCCCGCTCGGCGGCGGCCCGGGAGGCGGCGGTCTTGGAGACCAGCCGCACCTCGCCGTCCCAGTCGCGGAACTTCACCCGGGCCTTGACCCGGCCGTTGGGCATGGTGGCGAACAGGATCGTCCCGCTGGTG
>JAOPWG010000439.1 GCA_025965775.1 Modestobacter sp.
CGCTGGCCGGGCTGCTGCGGCGGCTGCCGGCCGCCCTCCGCCAGCGGCGGCCGGTTCCGGCCGAGGTCGAGCGGCGGTTCGCCACCGCCCAGCGGCCGCTGGCGCAGTTCAGCAGCGAGCGCTAGTCGACCAGCTGCGGGGCACCCGTCGGACACGCGCGCACGGCCGTCTCCACCGCTGCCGGATCGCCGGGCTCGGGCTGCCGCACGTGGACCGCGCCGTCGTCGTCCAGCTCGAACACCTCGGGCGCCTCCATCTCGTACACGCCGGAGCCCATGCAGCGTTCCCGGTCGACCACCACCCGGGTCATCGGACCCCCGTCAGCCGGCCGGCAGCCGCTTGCGGCCGTTGACGAACGAGGACTGCAGCCGGGCGGGCGCCCCCAGAAGGTGCGCGGTCGACGGCGGCGGGGGCCGGCTCCGGCGAGGGACTCAGCGCCCCAGCTGCCGGGTGAACCAGTCGCGGGCCTCGGCGACCCCCGCGCGCCCCCGCCGCTGGGCCGCAGCGATCGGGCCGCCCAGGGTCCCGGACAGGGCGTGCTCCAAGGCGGCGTCCAACGCGTACGGGTCGATCTCCGCCGCGGTCAGGACCAGCGGCCAGCCCAACGCCGCGGCCTGGGCGCTGACCTTGGCGCCGCCGGCGACCGGGTCGCAGGCGATGACCGGCACCCCGTGCGCCAGGCCGAGCACCAGCGCGTGCAGCCGCATGCTCAGCACCACGTCGGCCCGCCGGACCAACGCCTCGACCTGCGAGGGGAAGCGGTCGTACTGCTTCTCGTACAGGTCCATGTCCAGCTCGAACCACGGCAGCGCCCGCGTCTTCAGCCAGTCCTCGACCACGGCGCGCACCCGCTCGGACCGGCTGCGGGCGCCGTACTCCTGCTGGGCCGGCGCGAAGGCCACCGCCAGCACCGGGACGTCGGGCGTCGTCGTCGCCACCGCGAGGTCCGGCCGGGCCACGCCGGGCCCGTCGCGCTCCCACACCTCGTCGAAGAACGCCCGGGCCCCGTCATCGACCACCGACACGTTGACCGCCCACCGCTGCGCACCGGCGAAGGCGCTGGTCAGCTCACGCAGCACCGGGACGTCGGAGAGCGGACCGCTGAGGAAGACCAGGTGGGTGAACTCCGCCGGGTCGAGCTCCCGCCAGTCCGGCCCACGCTGGAGGTAGGGCGCCCAGGCGACGGAGTGGTCGATCCCCAGCTCGCGGAGCCAGCCGACGACGACGTCGGCCCCCAGCTCGTCGCCGATGGTCGCGATGACCTCGTCGAAGCTGAACCACCCGGCGACCAGGACACGCATGCCCCCACCCTCCCAGTGGCACCGGCCGCCCTCCGAGAGGGGCCCGGGAACGCCCCGGCGCCCTCCCTGGTTGACCGGATCGACCGGCGGAGTGACCGGTCACCGACTGCAGGAGGACGACGTGAGCACCCCCCCGACCACCGCCAGCCCGGACCCGGCGGAGCTCGCCGAGCAGCGGGGCCGCATCCGCGCCGCGCACCTGCGCCCGGGCGGGGAGCGCCCCACGTCCACCGCTCGCGGCCTGCACCACACCGCGCTGATCAGCAGCGACGTGGAGACCACGATCCGCTTCTACCAGGACGTGCTCGGTTTCCCGCTCACCGAGCTGATCGAGAACCGCGACTACCCGGGCTCCTCGCACTTCTTCTTCGACATCGGCAACGGCAACCTGCTGGCCTTCTTCGACTTCCCCGGGCTGGACGTCGGCCCGTACGCCGAGGTGCTCGGCGGCCTGCACCACGTGGCGATCAGCGTCGAGCCGCAGCGCTGGGAGGCGCTGGTCGGGAAGCTGACCGAGGCCGGGGTTGAGCACGTCGTGCACAGCGGCGTCTCGGTCTACTTCCGCGACCCCGACGGCGCCCGGATCGAGCTCATCGCCGACCCGCTGGGCGAGATGTACGGGGAACACGTCCTCTGAGCTGCCGGTTGCCTCCCGGCTGACGCCATCACCGCTCCATCCCGAGGAGGCCCTGTGGTCCAGCCACCCCGACCGGGCCCGCCGCTGCGGGTCAGCGTCCCCACGCTCTCGCCGTCCTCCCGCCTGTACATGGGCACCGAGGCCGGTGGGTCGGCGCTTCTGCTCGTGGGCACGCTGTGCGCCCTGGCCTGGGCCAACTCGCCGTGGTCGGGGGGCTACGAGTCCTTCTGGACGACCACTGCCTCGTTCGGGGTCGGTGACGTGGTCCTGTCGATGGACCTGCGCCACTGGGTCAACGACGCGGCCATGGCACTGTTCTTCCTCGTCGTCGGCCTGGAGATCACCCGTGAGGTGGCCACCGGCGAGCTGGGCAACCGGCGCGCGGTGGCCGCGCCGGCGCTCGGCGCGATCGGCGGGCTGGCCGTGCCCGCGTTGCTGTACCTGGCGGTCAACCACTCCGGCCCGGCCAGCAGCGGCTGGGGCATCGTGATGAGCACCGACACCGCCTTCACCCTGGGCGTGCTGGCCCTGTTCGGACCTCGCTGCCCGGACCGGCTGCGGCTGTTCCTGCTGACCCTGGCCATCGTCGACGACATCGGCGCGATCGGCGTGATGGCGCTGTTCTACACCGATGCGATCGCCCTCCCGGCGCTGCTGGTCGCCCTGGTGCTGGTCGCCGTCCTCGTGGTGATGCGCTGGATGGGCGTGTGGCGGTTGACCCCCTACGTGCTGGTCGGGGTGGCGCTGTGGCTGGCCGTGCACCAGTCCGGGGTGCACGCGACCCTCGCCGGGGTGATCCTCGGCCTGGTCGTGCCGGCGCGCCCCCCGTCGCGGCGCGAGATCGAGCGCACCGAAGCGTTCGGCCGGGCGCTGCGTGAGGCGCCCGACGCCCAGCGTGCGCGGCTGACCGGCCTGGCGGTGGCGGCGACGGTGCCGGCCAACGCGCGGCTGCAGGAGTCCCTGCACCGCTGGACGGCCTACCTCGTGGTGCCGGTGTTCGGGTTGGCCAACGCCGGTGTGCGGCTGGACGGTGAGGCGCTGCGGGCCGCGGCCGGCTCGCCGGTGACGTTGGGTGTGCTGCTCGGACTGGTGGTGGGCAACGCCGTCGGCATCACCGCCGGCACGTTCGTCGCACTGCGCACCGGCTGGGGCGTGCTGCCCGGCGGAGTGCGGTGGTCGCACCTGATGGCCGGGGCCACGCTGGCCGGGATCGGCTTCACCATCTCGCTGTTCATCACCGACCTGGCCTTCGACGACCCACTGCTGCGCGAGCAGGCCAAGATCGGCATCCTCGCCGGGTCGCTCATCGCAGCGGTCCTGGGCACCCTCCTGCTGCGGTTCCTCGGCGAGCGGTTCCCGCTGTGCACGCCGGAGGCGGAGTCAGCCCGGACCCTGCCGCCCCGCCCCTGGCTCGAGCCGCGCATCCCCGCCTGACCGGCCGGCCGCGGCGGCCACCGCGCGCCGGAGCGCACCCAGCTCCGGCCGCCCGGAGAAGAGCTCGCCGTCGATGAAGATCGTCGGAGTGCCGGGCACGTCGGCGGTCATCCCCGCGGCGAAGTCGGCCTCCACCTTGTCCCCGAAGGGCTGGGCGGCCTCCCCCACCAGCCGGTCGCCGGCCAGGCCGAGCTCCTCGCCGTAGGCGCGCAGGTCGGCGTCGGAGAGCCGGGCCTGCCGGTCGAACAGCAGCTCGTGCATCTCCCAGAAGGCGCCCTGCGCGGCCGCCGCCTCGGCCGCCAGCGCGGCGGTCAGCGCGTACGGGTGGAGGTCGGGCAGCGGGTAGTTGCGGAACACCAGGCGGACCTGCCCGCCGGACTCGGCCACGAGCCGGCGCAGCACCGGCGCGGCGGCCGCGCAGTACGGGCACTCGTAGTCGCCGTACTCCAGCACGGTCACCGGTGCGTCCGGGTCGCCGAGGACGTGGTCGTCGGCCCGCACGTCCAGCCCGCTCACCGCAGCGATCTCCTCACCGCTCCCCGGAGGTGTCGACCAGATCACGGTACTCGGGGTGCCGCTCGATCCAGCCCTGCACGAACGGGCACAACGGGACGACGGTCCCCCCGGCGCGGCGGACGTCGTCCAGCGCGCCCCGGACCAGCCGACTGCCCAGCCCCGAGTGCTCCTCGCTGTCGTCGACCTCGGTGTGGGTGAACACCACCTGGTTCCCGCGGCGCTGGTACGCGGCCACGCCCAGCAGTCGGTCGCCGTCCCGGAGCTCGTACCGGCTGTTCTCCGGGGAGTCGGACACGGTCGGTTCCATGGCTCGTCGAACGTCCCCCGCCCGGGTGGCTGTTCCCGGGCGGCGGTCAGGACAGCCGGCGGGCCGCCGGGCCGGAGGTGACTGCCAGGGTCACCGGGGTGGTCAGCCCGCGCTCCCGGCAGGCGGCGACGACCGCTGCCTGGACGTCGGCCACGGCCCGCTCGGGCACCAGCGCGATCGCCGAGCCGCCGAACCCGCCGCCGGTCATCCGGGCGCCGAGCGCACCGGCGGCGGTCGCGGCCGCCACCACCGTGTCCAGCTCGACGGCGGACACCTCGTAGTCGTCGCGCAGCGAGGCGTGCGAGGCGTCCAGCAGCGGGCCGCACTCGGCCACCCGGCCGGCCCGGACCAGGGCCACCAGCTCGTCGACCCGGGCGATCTCGCTGACCACGTGCCGGGCCCGGGCCCGCAGCCGGGGATCGGTCAGCCGCTCCACGTCGGCTGCGGTGACCTCGCCCAGGGTGCTGACGCCGAGGATCCCGGCGGCCTCCTCGCAGTCCCGGCGGCGCTGTCCGTACTGCCCGTCGGCCAGCGCATGCCGGACCCGGGTGTCGATGACCAGCAGCTTCAGGCCGGCCTCGGCCAGGCCCAGCGGGACCGGCCGGGTGCTGCCGTCCCGGAAGTCGATGAGCAGCGCGGCGCCGTCGGCGGCCAGCATCGCGACGGTCTGGTCCATGCCGCCGGTGGCCGCGCCGACGACCTCGTTCTCCGCCCGGATGGCGGCATCGACCAGCAGCTGGCGGAGCGCCGGGTCCTCGGGGCGCCCGGCCAGCTCGACAGCCGCCAGGCCCACCGCACACTCCAGGGACGCCGAGCTGGACAGCCCGGCGCCCAGCGGCACGTCACTGCTGACCGCGAGGTCCATGCCCGGCACCTCGATGCCGGCCTGCTGGAGCGCCCACAGCACGCCCGCGGCGTAGGCAGCCCAGCCCGTCACGCCCCCCGGGCCCAGGTCGGACAACCGGCCCTCGAACGGCTCGGCGTCGGGGTCGTCGCTGGCCAGCCGGACCCGGTCGTCGTCGCGGGCCCGCACCGCGGCCGCGGTGACCCGGGTCAGCGCCATGGGCAGGCAGCGGCCGCCGTTGTAGTCGACGTGCTCGCCGATCAGGTTGACCCGGCCAGGCGCGGTCCACACGCCGTCGGGCTCGGCCCCCCAGGTCCGGGCCAGCTCGGCCACGGCCCGGTCCGCCGGGCCCTGCTCCGCCCGGGTCTGCTCGCGGTTCACGCGCCCACCTCGCGCAGCCGGTCGGCGATCCGCTCCGGCGTCGTGTCGTTCACCCAGGCACCCATGCCGGACTCCGAGCCGGCCAGGTACTTGAGCTTGCCCGGCGCGCGCAACAGCGAGAACAGCTGCAGGTGCAGCCGGCCCAGCTCCCGGTCCCCGCCGGTCGGGGCCTGGTGCCAGCCGGAGATGTAGGGCACGTGCTCGATGCCGGGGTGGAAGCGGTTCACCCGACGCAGCAGCTCCTGGTACAGCCCACCGAGCTCGGCCCGCTCGGCGTCGTCGAGGGCCGCGAGGTCAGGGACGTCGCGGTGCGGCGCCAGGTGCACCTCGACCGGCCAGCGAGCGGCCCGGGGCACATAGGCGGAGAAGTGCTCACCGCGCAGCACGACCCGGCGGCCGTCCTCCAGTTCGGCGGTGAGCACGTCGCGCAGCAGGTTGCCGCCGGTCGCCTGCCGGTACCGCCGGGCCCGCTCGATCAGCTGCGCCGAGCGCGGCGGGAGGAAGGGATAGGCGTAGACCTGTCCGTGCGGGTGGCTCAGCGTCACCCCGATCTCCTCGCCGTGGTTCTCGAAGACGAACACCTCGGCCACCGCCGGGTCCGCCGACAGCTCCGCGGTGCGCTGCGCCCACGCCTCGACGATGGTGCGCAGCCGCGCGGCGGACAGGTCCACGATCGAGGCCGCGTGGTCGCTGGAGAAGACGATGACGTCGCAGTGCCCGACGGCCGGACGGTCCGGCGGCCCCAGCACCTCGGGGTGGCCGGCGTCGGCGGGTCCGACGACGTCCGGGGCATAGCTGGGGAAACGGTTGGCGAAGACGACGACGTCGTAGTCGCCGTCGGGCACCTCGGTCGGTCGCGCAGGGTCGCGGGTGGGGTCCAGAGGGCAGTCGGCCGCACTCGGGAGGAAGGTGCGGTTCATCCGGTGCCCGGCAACCGTCACCCACTCCCCGGTGAGGACGTCGAAGCGCAGCTCACCGGCGTGCGGCGGCTCGGGCAGTGGCCGGGTGTCGGCCGCTGCGTGCACCCGGCTCTCGGTGACCCGGTCGTCGTAGTAGCGGATCTCCCGGCCGTCGGCCAACCGCCGCAGGGTGACCTGCCCGGGCCAGGACGACCCGCCGCTCTCAGACTGCATGGTTCCCTCTCCCGTAGGTGCACGGCACCTGTTCCCACCCGGACCGGCAG